>JBBIJS010000088.1:0-3307 GCA_037445855.1 Chloroflexota bacterium
ACAACAGCGGGCACGATGTCGTGATCTCCGGCATCGACACGACCGAAGCGTTGGTGACCGCAGGTCAGCGCCAGGCAAAGGGTGAAAAAGTGTACGCCGTTTCGTACGATTTCAAGAACGGCTGCGACGAAGCGCCCAACGCCTGCCTCGGCGTTCCGTACTTCAACTGGGGTCCGGCGTACTTGAAAACGGTTCAGTCCTTCGTGGCGGGGACGTGGAAACCATCGTGGGACTGGAACGCGCCGGATTGGTCGAACCTCGATAACCCGGATACCGGCGCGGTCGGATTCTCGTTCGGCGCGGGCTTGAGCGCCGCCAACAAAACCACCGTTCAGACCTTCATCAAGGGACTGGGCGATGGCAGCATCAATCTGTTCCAAGGTCCGGTCGTCCTGCAAGACGGATCTTCTTACGTGTCGGCGGGGCAAACTGCCACCGACAAGCAGATCTGGTACTTGCCGCAATTGCTGCAAGGCATGACCGGCGCAAGCAAATAGAACGTGATCGCGTAGGGGCGGGTCTGAGACCCGCCCCTACCGAAGGACATTCATGCGCCTCGAACTCAAGAATATCCACAAGCATTTTGGCGCGCTCCATGCGAACGATGGCATCAGCGTCACCGTCGAATCGGGAACGATTCACGGACTGCTCGGCGAAAACGGCGCAGGCAAATCGACGCTGATGAAAGTCCTGTCCGGCTTTATCCACCGCGACGGCGGCGAGATTCTGCTCGATGGACGCGCGGTCGAATTCAAGTCGCCGGCGGACGCGATCCGCGCCGGCGTCGGCATGCTGCATCAAGACCCGCTGGACTTTCCGCCGCTGCGGGTGCTGGACAATTTTTTGCTCGGCCGCGAAGACGGCTTGATGCAGAAGCGCAGCCAGGGCTTGGGGGATTTGCGAAAATTCTCGACACAGTTCGGATTCGATATCGATCCCAATTCGCTGGTGAGCGCGCTAACCGTCGGCGAGCGGCAGCAGTTGGAGATTATGCGCCTCCTTTCGCTCGGCGCGAAAATCCTCATCTTCGATGAGCCGACGACCGGCATCTCGCTGCCGCAAAAAATAAAATTGTTTGAAACCCTGCGCTTGCTCGCACGGCAAGGCATGACGATCATTTTCGTCACCCACAAGCTCGAAGACGCCGAAGACTTGTGCGGCAAGGTGACGGTGCTGCGCCTCGGCAAAGTGACCGGCGCGGTGGCGCGCCCCTTTACGACCAATCAACTGGTGAAATTGATGTTTGGGCAGTCGTTGGCGACGAGCGCGCGTGAAGCGATTGCGCTGGGAGAGCCGGTGCTCGACTTGCGCGGCGTGTGCGTCGCGGATTATCGCTTGCGCGTGCCGGACATCAATCTGCAGGTTCGCGCGGGTGAGGTCATGGGCTTAGCCGGCATCGAGGGCAGCGGGCAGCGGTTGTTCCTGCGCGCGTGCGCGGGGCTGGATCAGCCCGTCGCCGGCGAAATTTGGATCGGCGGAATAAAAATGAACCATCGACCGTACGAGAAATTCCTCGATCGCGGCGTGGGCTATCTTCCCGCCGCGCGCTTGGAAGAGGGTCTAGTGGCGGGCTTGAATCTCACGGAGCATTTCGTTCTCGCCAAGCGCTCGTTCGATTTTTTTGTAAATTGGAATGCCGCCTATGCCAACGCCCAGCTGCGCATCACCGAGTACGGCATTCACGGCACGCCGACCACGCGCGTCGAATCACTCTCCGGCGGAAATCAGCAGCGCGCGCTGCTCGCCTGCTTGTATCCGAATTTGGATTTGCTTTTGCTTGAGCATCCCACGCGCGGGCTGGACATCGAATCGACGATGTGGGTCTGGAGTCAGCTGCTGGAACGCCGCCGCAACGGCGCGGCGATTATTTTCACCTCCGCCGACCTCGACGAGATTTTCGAGTACAGCGATCGCATCCTAGTTTTCTCCGGCGGTCGCGTCGCCAAAGCGCTGAACGCGAAAGAGACATCGGTGCAGCAACTAGGCGAGCTGATCGGCGGCAAGGGACTATAAACCTGGAAGTTGAAAATTAGAGGTGGAATAAAACTCCAGATCGAACGCAATCCTCCAACTTCTAAACAGGTGAGGCATGTCAAGAAATTTCTGGACAAATCTCGTATGGGCGATAGGACCGATTCTCCTGGGTCTCGTGCTGACAACGCTGGCGTTACTCGCCGTGGGCGCAGATCCTATTCAAGCGTATCGCACGATGTGGAACGGCGCGTTCGGCAATCCGATCAAGGTCGGCGATGTCATTCTGGCGTGGGTGCCGCTGATGCTCGCGTCGATCGGACTGCTCATTACGTTCACCGCCGGCTTGTGGAATATCGGGATCGAAGGTCAGATCGTCGCCGGCGCGATCTTTACCGCGTGGGCAGCGCGCGCGTTCGACCTTCCATCGATCATCTTGATTCCGATTCTCTTCCTCGCCGGAATGCTCGGCGGCGCGTTGTGGGCATTGATCGCCGGCGCGTTGAAAACGTTTGGCAAAGTCCACGAAATCTTCGGCGGGCTGGGACTGAATTTTATCGCGACGGGCATCTCCCTGTATCTGATCATTGGACCATGGAAATTGCCCGGCGTCGCGTCGACGAGCGGGACCGAGCCGTTCCGTCAAGCCGCGTGGCTGCCGACCTTTCCCGGCGGCTTGGCGGTGGGACCGATCGAAATCAGCGTGGCGATCGTTTCGCTCGTCGTCGTTTACTTTGCGCTGCGCGGCACGCTGTGGGGCTTGAAACTGAAAGCCATCGGCAAAAATATTCGCTCCGCATTTTGGCTTGGAATACCGACAAATCGGCACATGCTCGGCGCCTTCGCGCTGTGCGGCGTGTTTGCCGGCATAGCAGGCACGGTTCAAGCGATCGGGGTGTGGCACCGCTTCATTCCATCGATCTCCGGCGGCTATGGTTATCTCGGTATTCTGGTCGTGCTGCTGTCCGGCTTTCAAGCCATCCTGCTCGCGCCGGTCGCGCTGTTCTTCGGCGCGGTCACCAAGGGCAGCGTCGCGCTCCCGCTCGATTTGAATTTGGATTCATCGCTGGGCGGCGTGCTGCAAGGCATCATCGTCTTGCTCGTCGTGCTGAGTCAGGGCGTGCGCGCGCGAGTGCAGCGCGCGAGCGTGAGCGCGCGGATTGATTCCGCGGTGCTTGCCACGCCGGCGAGTACGGCGGCGACCGGGAAATGAAAAACATTCGTCGGGGCGCCCTGGGCGACCACGTAGGGGCTGCCCTATGTGGCTGCCCTGGGCGACCACGTCGGGGCTGCCCTGGGCGACCGCGTCGGGGCAGCCCTATGTGGCTGCCCTGGG
>JBBIJS010000088.1:3407-11099 GCA_037445855.1 Chloroflexota bacterium
GCCCTGGGCGACCACGTAGGGTCGCCCCTACAAGAGGGAAAACAAATTTGGACACCTCAATTATTCTCTTGACCCTCGCATCTGTTTTGGCGGACAGCGCGCCGCTCGTATTCGCGGTCATCGGCGAAACGATTGGCGAAAAAGCCGGCGTCACCAACCTTTCGCTTGACGGCAGCATCCTGCTATCCGCGATGGTGGGGTTCGCGGTCGCGTTTACGACCAACAGTCTCTACCTTGCGTTTTTCGCGGCGATGTTCGTGGGCGCGACGGTCGCCGCGCTCGTGGCGTTTTCCAGCATCGTGCTCAAGCTCGATCAGATCGCGGTCGGTTTCGTGCTAACACTGCTGTGCACCGATCTGAGCACCTTCTTCGGCAACCCGTTCGTACGTAAACCGGGCCCGGCGGTGCCGCATTTGACGATCCCGTTCCTCGCGGATATTCCGATTATCGGAAAACTCTTTTTCGATCACAACGTCGTCGTCTATCTGAGTTTCGTCGTCATCGTCGCGGCATGGTGGTACATCTACAAAACGCAGCCGGGCTTGAAACTGCAAGGCATCGGCGAGCGGCCCGCGGCGGCGTTTGCGCGCGGCACGAATGTGAACCGACAGCGGTTCATCTACACCATTGTCGGCGGCGCGTTGGTGGGACTTGCCGGCGCGTCGTACTCACTGTTTGTAAAACTGGGTTGGAGCTACCACATGACCTCGGGGTTTGGATGGATCGCGCTGTCGATCGTGATTTTCGGCGGCTGGCATCCGATCCGCGGCGCGATCGGCGCGTACATCTTCGGCGGCTTGCAGTCGATCGGCAGCTTTTCCCAGAACTGGTTTCCGAACTTGCCGACGCAGGTGTTTCAGACCGCGCCGTTCGCGCTGATGATTATCGCGTTGCTGCTCGTCAGTAACGATGCCATTGATCACTTTTTCAGCGGCTCGCCGGTCTCGCGGCGGATTTGGCAATCGCTGCGCGGCACACCACCGGGCGCGCTGAGCACAACGTTCGAGCAGGAGTGAGAGTGGAGATTGGAAATTGGATGAACGCGCGTTGCTCACAGTCTGCAAACTATGAACACTAATGATCTTGAATTCTTGCGGATGGCAATTCGCGTTGCTTCTCGTTCGCGTGAACGAGGCAACCACCCCTTCGGGGCAATTCTGGTCGATTCGCATGGCAACGTGCTACTCGAAGCAGAAAACACAGTTGTCACTGCACGTGATAGCACGGGGCATGCCGAAACCAATCTCGTACGGATGGCATCGCATAAGTATGAGCAAGATTTGCTGGCGACGTGTACACTCTATACCAGCACTGAACCTTGCGCCATGTGCTCTGGAGCGATCTACTGGAGTAACATCGGACGCGTTGTCTTTGGATTGAGCGAAGCAAGACTTGCAGAACTCACGGGTGATGATCCTGAGAATCTGACGCTCAATTTGCCTTGCCGTGAGGTTTTCGCACGCGGGCATCGCGCCATCCAGGTGATCGGTCCGGAACTGGAAGAGGAAGCCGAACGTGTCCATGCTGGATTTTGGAGACGGCCGACCGGCTGACGGAATCCGCGAGTGGAAGGACAAATGACTAATCAACCTTCGATGAAGAAATTGGATCTGGGACGTCTCGACGCGTTATTCATTCCACTGATTGCCGGCGCGGGTGGGCTGCTGGTCGGCGCTGTCATGTTGATTTTTCTCCGCGCCAACCCAATCGAAGCTTATATTGCTATGGCACAGGGGGCATTCGGCAGCCCCAATTCCATCGCCGATACTTTGGTCAAATCGACACCCTTGCTTTTCGTCGGCATCGGCATTTGCATTGCTTATCGCGGCGGGGTGATAAACATTGGCGGAGAGGGGCAAATCGTCCTCGGTTCGCTCGCCGCCGCTGCCGTCGCGCTGACGTTCCCGGGATTACCCGCTTGGGTCATGGTTCCTGCCGCATTGCTTGCCGGCTTTGTGGGGGGAGCGTTCTGGGGAGCGATTGCCGGTGTTCTCAAATCGTATTTTCGCGTCAACGAGGTGTTGAGCACGGTCATGCTCAACTTTATCGCCATCCAGTTCATGGGCTTTTTGCTCCATGGTCCATTGCTGGATCCAACGGAGTTGGATAGTTCGATCCGGGTTCCTCAAACAGAGCGCCTGCCGATTGCATCGGACTTGGCGCGCTGGGTGCCCACCCGTTTACACCTGGGTGTGGCAATCGCCATCGTCATGGCAATCCTGGTTTACATCTTCTTGTGGCGGACGACGATCGGCTATCGCATCCGCGCGGTAGGTCTTAACGCCGTTGCCGCGCGTTATGCCGGGATCTCGGTGGCGCGCTACCAGGTCCTAGCCATTCTCTTGAGCGGCGCGTTCTCTGGACTCGGTGGCGCGGTGGATGTTCTCGGAGTGACCCATCGCTTGTTCACGGATGGCTCGTTAACGGGTTTTACCGGGAATGCCGGCTTCAATGGAATTGTCGTTGCGCTCTTTGGTGGTCTTCATCCGCTTGGGACAATCCCTGCCTCCATCCTTTTCGGCGCGCTGCTGGTCGGCGCAAATAGTCTACAACGCTCGGTCCAAGTCCCGTCGTCGTTTGTCACTACACTCGACGGTTTAATCGTGATCTTTGTTGTGAGTAGCCAAATCTGGGCACGCCGGCGCAGTCAGCGTCGCCTCATGGCCGGATCGGACCAAGCAGAACCGCTTCAGACTGCTCCTGAAGTAAAATCGGAATCGGCGAGATGATTACTCAACTATTCACCGCAACCGTGCTCGTCGGAATTGTTTCCTCTGGTGTGCGCCTGGCGACCTCCTATCTCTACGCGGCAATCGGCGAGACCGTAGGTCAAATCAGCGGCGTCCTGAACCTGGGTGTCGAAGGCATCATGTTGGTTGCCGCGTTTGCGGCTTACTATGTTGTTTATACCACGAACGACTTGCTGCTCGGACTCGGCGCCGCCATCGTGGTCGGCGGCGTTATGGGTTTGATGATGGCGTTTATCAGCGTCACCTTGAAAGCAGAGCAAGGGATCAGCGGAATCGGGCTTTATCTCTTTGGGCTGGGTTTGAGCGATCTGCTTTTCCGCGTGACGATTGGCACACCCAAGACCGTGAACGGCTTTCCGAACCTAACGGTCCCCGTCTTGTCGGATTTGCCCATCCTTGGACCGATCTTTTTCAATCAAAACGTTCTTGTTTATGGGGCGTTCGCGCTCGTTCCGATTACGTGGTTTGTCCTGAACAAGACCACCCTCGGGCTGCTCATTCGCTCGGTCGGGCAGAATCCTGAAGCAGCGGATACTCTGGGGATCAGTGTCGCGCGCGTGCGCTATACCGCCGTGACCGTGGGCGGCATGTTCTCCGGCATCGCCGGCGCGTCGTTGTCGATTGCATTGCTAAACATATTCCAGCAAAATCTGACGAGCGGACAGGGCTTTATCGCGGTGGCGCTCGTCTATTTTGGCGGATGGCGACCCGTTCGCGTCATGATCGGTGCGCTGCTGTTCAGTATGGTGAACGCCCTACAGCTCTGGATTCAGATTTTGGGAATCCCACTGTCTCCTGATTTGGCTGTAATGCTGCCCTACGTACTGACCATCGTCGCGCTCGTGTTTGCCGCACGGCTGACGGTAACGCAGCCCGCCGCGTTGACCAAACCGTTCGAACGCGGCGAGTGACGAGGGGCGAGCAGCGTGGGGCGAAGGTATTGCGCTTCGCCCTTCGCCCCACGCCTCCCGCAAGAAAGGTGGTGATAACAGAACCTTATTCGATTCGCTAATCGTCTCGGTCCAAGTTCGTCAACCATTCCACGGAGGAGAAGTTACATGAACGCTCGACGTTTAGTTTTTGTTCTGGCACTGCTTGCCCTCATCGCGATCATCGCGGCGTGCGCGCCGGCACCGACGCCCGCGCCAACTGCCGCGCCACCCACCGCTGCGCCCGCGCAGCCAACCGCAGCCCCGGCAAAACCAACGACGGCTCCCGCGCCAACGACCGCGCCTGCGCCAACAACTGCGCCCGCCCCGACGGCTGCACCGACCGCAGCACCCGCGGCTGCAGTCTTCAAGGTCGCGGTCATCCTGCCTAGCGCAGCCAACGATTTGTCCTTCAGCCAGAGCATGTATGATGCGCTCGTGAAAGTACAGAATACGATGGGCAAGGACAAATTCCAGTTCGTGTATTCGGAAAATATGTTCAACGTGCCCGATGCCGCCGCCGCGATTCGTGATTATGCCAGCAAAGGGTACAATCTCGTCATCGCGCATGGCTCGCAATATGGCGCGTCGCTCGCGGACATCGCGCCGGACTTCCCCAAGACGGCTTTCGCCTGGGGCACCGCCGTGGATACTTATGAGTCGAAAGGGATCCACAACATCTTCTCGTACACCGTCGCTTCCGATCAGGGCGGCTACGTGGAAGGTGTCCTTGCCGCGAAACTCTCCAAGAGCGGGGTCGTCGGTTTCATCGGTCCGATTCCGGCAGGTGATGGTCAACTAACCACCGACGGATTCGCCGCCGGCGCGAAAGCGACGAACGCAAACATCCAGGTGCGCGTAACCTATACGCAATCCTTCAGCGACGTTGCTCTGGCTTCTCAAACCGCGCAAACGATGATTTCTTCCGGCGCAGACGCCCTCTCCGGGACTTCGCAGAGCGTCGTCGGTGCAATCAGCGTGGCAAAGGACAAGAACGTCTTATGGTTTGGCAACGACGCGGATGAGACATCTCTCGCGCCCAAGATCGTCGTCGCTAACCAGATTTACGACTGGACCATCGCCCTGAACGACATGATTTCCAATATCAACAAAGGCACCCTGGGCGGAAAGGTCTATACGATGACGCTCCAGAACGGCGGTTTGAAGATGGTCTACAATCCCGGCTACGCGCTGCCAGCCGATGTCAAAGCATTGGCGGACAAGACGGTCGCGGGGTTGATCGACGGATCGATCAAGACGGGCGTAGTCGCCAAGTAAGAATCTACGTAGGGGCGGGGCAATCCCGCCCCTACTCCAAGGAACGCTATGACCACATCCATTCAGAGCGTCGAACTGCGAGGCATCACCAAACGATTCCCCGGCGTTCTCGCGAACGACCACGTCGATTTCGACGTGCGCGCCGGCGAGATTCACGCGCTGCTCGGCGAAAACGGCGCGGGGAAAAGCACGCTGATGCGCATCCTCTATGGACTCTACCCGGCGGAAGGAGGCGAGATCCTCATCAACAGACAGCCGGCGAAAATCAAATCGCCCACGGACGCGCTGCGCCAGGGCATCGGGATGATTCATCAGCACTTTCAACTCGTGCCCGCGTTCACCGTCGCCGAAAATATCGCGCTCGGCTTGCACTCTTCGCGCGAACCGTTGCTCGATCTGGATGTGGTGAGCAAACGCATTCTCGAACTCGGCGAGCAGTACGGTCTGAAGGTCGATCCGAGCGCGCTCGTGTGGCAGCTCGCGGTCGGGCAGCAGCAGCGCGTCGAAATCCTCAAGGCGCTATACCGCGATGCCGCGCTCTTGATTCTCGACGAGCCGACCGCGGTGCTGACACCGCAAGAAGTCGACGATCTGTTCGTCACGCTCCGTAAGCTCGCCGAGACCGGGCACTCGCTGATCTTCATCAGCCACAAATTGCACGAGGTCATGGCGATCAGCGACCGCGTGACGGTGCTGCGCGATGGACGCGTCGTAGGCAATGCCAAGACGAAAGACACAAATGCCAAAGAGCTAGCGCGGATGATGGTCGGGCGCGAAGTCGTGACGCAGTGGGACAAGTCGCCGGCGAAATCGACTGAAATGATTCTGCAAATAGAGAATCTGAGCGCGCTGAACGATAAGGGCTTGCCCGCCGTCAAGCATCTTTCGCTCGATGTGCGCGCCGGCGAAATCCTCGGCGTCGCCGGCGTATCGGGCAACGGGCAGCGCGAACTCGCGGAAACGATTGTCGGCTTGCGCCATGCCGCCGGCGGCACGGTCAGCGTTAGCCAGCGCGATCTCACCAATCACCCGCCCGCCGAAATCATCACTGCCGGCATCGCCTATATTCCGGAAGAACGCATGACGATGGGCGTCATCCGCGATTTCACCGTCCAGGAAAATTCAATTCTCGAGACGCACGGCAACGCGCCGCTCGCGCACAACGCGTTCTTCGATTTTGGCAAGATCGCGGCGCACGCCGGGCAACTGGTCCGCGAGTACGACGTCAAGACGCCGACGCTCGATACGCCAACCAAGAGTCTTTCGGGCGGCAACATTCAGAAACTCATCCTCGCGCGTGAACTCTCGCGGCAGCCAAAACTTCTCGTCGCCGCCCAGCCGACGCGCGGCGTGGACATCGGCGCGACCGAGTATATCCACAAGCGGCTGATCGAGCAGCGCGCGCAAGGCACCGCGATCTTACTCATCAGCGAAGACCTCGACGAAGTGCTCGCGCTGGCGGACCGCATCGCGGTGATGTACGAAGGTGAGATCGTCGGCATCGTCCCGCCGAATACGCCGGTGGACGATCTGGGGCTGATGATGGCAGGGGCGAAGAGGATGTAGGACAAGGGAACACGCCATTCATTTCAGTTTATCGCGCGCATGGCCAAACCTATTATAGCGTGTCACCGCGATTTCGTGTATAATATTGCGCAGAGTATGGTGGAGGTCATGCACGATGAGAAAGAACGGAAAGAAAACACTCACAAGCACGAAGACGTTATCGCGCACCGCGCTTGCATCGCGCCGACGAAATTCTGCTGCAAAGCGTAACCGTTTGATGCTGGGACGTTACATCGTTGCTGACTCTGCAATCTGTCATGGCGAGCCAACGTTTCGCGGGACGCGCATTATGGTTTGGCAAGTGCTTGAAATGCTCACGCGCGGACTGGCTTGGGAAACGATCGTCGAAGAATGTCACAATAGCATTACCAAAGACGCCATCGCGGAAGCAATCCATTTATCGGGCGAAGCATTTCTGAAACACGCAAACGAGTTCGCGGTCGAGCGGATACCTGCATGAACATTCTCGACGAAAACATCCTTGAAGGTCAGCGTCGATTGCTACAAAAGTGGGGCATTCCATTTCGTCAGATTGGCGTTGAAATAGGACGAAAGGGAATGGCTGACGCAGAAATCATCCGGCTATTGCGAACCCTTCGCCATCCGACACTCTTTGCGGTTGACTATCATTTCTATAAACGCGAATTGTGTCACACGCGTTATTGTTTGGTTCAATTGAATGTCGCACAACCCGAAGCGGCGTACTTTATTCGTCGGCTGCTTCGTCACCCTGATTTTGACACCCATGCCAAGCGCATGGGTGTTGTCATTCGCGCCGCGCAAATGGATTTGACGGTGTGGTATCGCAACGCCAAACACGAAACGCGTTACCTTTGGAAGAATTGATCCGTAATGCCTTGAATCCTCGTCTCCTTTTTGCCGCCCGCTGCAAGTTGTGCTAAAATAATCTCGTAACCCTCTGGCGCGTTGGTCGTCGCAGACCTGATGTCTGTGCCGGCGTCGAGCATCCCCGTTCGACGAAAAGTGCCAATCGCCAAACTACTCCGCTCGATGGTTCAGGAGAAGAACCGTGTCCAATCAGATATTTCACCTCACCGTGAATGGCAAACCCGTTCAGGTCGACGCCACGCCGGATACAAAACTCATGGACATCTTGCGCGACCAACTGCGCCTCACCGGCGTCAAGGACGGCTGCGCGACCGGGCACT
>JBBIJS010000089.1:0-11065 GCA_037445855.1 Chloroflexota bacterium
CCCGCGAATTCTGCGAATCTTCGCTAATCTCGTTTTCCATATTTGCGAGATTCGTGCGATTCGCGGGGATGTAGATTCGGCGAAGGGAGCGATCCTGAATATTGAACGCCGACTTTAGCTGACCGCACACACGCACGAAGACGATTTCGGAAACAGCGCGTCGAGCAAGACGGCTGGCTCGTCTTTCGCCCGCACGTCAGGAAAGGACGCGCGCAAGTCGTCCAACGATTTGCAGCAGAAGAGCAACTGCAAGAACACCAGCGGCGGGAATCCGCAGTCGCCGCCGTCTTCGACCGTCGGTTCCCACGCCTCCGCAGTGGCAAGTTTGCCGTTTTGGAAAACGAGTTTGTAGCCGCGTCGATACTCGCTGATTTTCAACTCGCCGCTGTAGCCGGCGACCGATGAACGCGCCAGTCGATCTTCCAACGCGGGCGCAATGCGGCGAATGAATCGCGGCACATCCACCACGCGAATGTACCAGCCATACGGCGGACGCGTTTTCGTCAGCAGGTCAGGCGCGGCGTCGTACGCGGGATGCGCGCGCCCGAACGAAAAGTAGATTCCCTTCACCGGTTTGTTTTGCCTCGCGCCTTCGGTTTCGCCAAGCGCTTTCATCCAGCGTAACACGGTGGGCAGCACCGCACGCATCGATTGTCCGTCGCGCACCGATAGTTCATAGATTTGAATCATATCGTCCCACAATTCACGCGACGTATGCAAATATCCGACCGCAGGCCCATCGTTCGTCTCGATGATCTGGATCGGCACGCGCCACGCTGATGATTCGGGCAGCACACTGAGTAGATAGCGCCACAGCGATTCAGGACGCGGGCAGGCAACGAGCGAACGCGCCGCGTCGCGATCGTACAGCGTCGTTGCAAACGGAATATCGTCGAGGGTCATTTCGCGCAAGCGGTACGGTTCGGTTTCGCCCTTCCCGCTGGAATTCGCGGGATCTTCGACTTTGAGCGATGGCACGTTTGAAAAGTACGCGATGCGACCGCCGCCGAGATCGAGCGCGTACTCGTACCCGAACTGGCGATAGTACCACGAGATGCCGGTGATGCCTTGCGCGAGATGTCCCAGCGTTTCACTCTTCGCGTGCAGGACCTCGAATTGGGCGCGCACCAAGCCGCGCCGCCGATATTCGGGATCGGTTGCGACCATCTCGGGGCGACCCACCCCGAATGGAATCCCGGCGTACGTCCACGTCTGCGGGATCAAGCACATCGTCGAAACGAGTTTCCGCGCGCGGGTGTCTTCCACGACGAACACATTCGCCGGTCCGATGATGGGATGCGATTCGCTCATAATCGTGCGCATGTACGCGGCGGCGAGATCGTCGAAGCGATCGCGCCCGAACACGCGCCCGGCGAATTGCGCGAGCGACTCGGTGTCCGCCGCCGTCGTCGTGCGCAGCACCAGCCCGTCGCCGAGGTCGCGCGGCAGTCGAACGTTCGTAATTTGGAATTGCTGTTCGAGAATGTTGGGTTTGAGACTCATGGTTGTGTTGCTCCTCCAAACTTTCAACCTTGCGCAGGTTACAGCCCTGCGCAAGGTTGGTCTGCGCTACAAGAGCACCTCGGACTCGTCGCGCTGGACAGTGCGCGTCCACAAATCGCGCGCAAGCCGCGCCGCATCGGAATCGATCTCATAGCGCGCAAAGTACTGGCACACGCGCGCGACGTCGCGCGCGAACAATCCGAACGCGTTCGGGTTTCGGTACGGGTTGACTGCTTGCGGCAGATCGATGATGCGGATGTCGCCGCGCCAGTACAGGATGTTGAACGCCGACAGGTCTGCGTGGACGCAACCGTGCTGGAGCATTGTCTCAACGTCGCGCATCACGCGCTCGAATAACGGGCGCGCTTCGCGCGGCGCGAGCGTCACGTGGTGGAGCGCCGGCGCGGGCATTGGCTCCGTGCCAAAGTACTCCATCAACAGCGCATTGTCACTCTGCGCGATGGGTTTCGGCACATCAACTCCCGCCGCGTGCAACATTCGCAGATGCTGGTACTCGTTCGAGAGCCAGGCGGTGTGGAGCAGCGCTTGTCCAAAGTGCGATTTCTTTTTCATCGCCAGCGCTTCGCGCCGCCCGCGCACTTCGTTCCCTTGCGCATCCAGCACGTCACGTCCCTTGCGATATTCCGAATCGTTCTTGAGCGTGCGGAATATCTTGGGACGATACACCTTCGCCGCGATCAGCGCGACGCCCACGCGCGGGTCGGCTTGGCAGCAATACACCGTCGCTTCTTTCCCGCCTTTTACCGGGCGCAGCACGTCGGCGATCAGTTTGTCTTCATGGAACGGACTCAGGTACTCCAGAATCCACGCGCGCTCGAACTTGGATCCACGGAACGTCGGATTGAATTGCGAATCGGCGCCGAGCGTCTCCGCATCGCGTCGCGCGGTTGCCGCGCCTGCTTCGGCGCCGCGTTGCTTGCGCGCCGCGCGCGGTGGCATGTCGCGGCGGCGCAGTGCGGCGCGTTCGGCGTACTCGTCACCGATCTCGTCCGGATATTCATTTGGATGGTCGATCATAGTTAGCAAGCCCTGTCCGCACGGCGGCGCTCTCGCCGGTCTTGATTAGGCCAGAGCATCACCGTGCCAGAATCGTTGTGGTTGGTTTGACGATGCCGATTGTTGAGTGAATTCTTCTTGCGCTTTCATTATGCTCCTCCTTTGGTACGATACTGCCGCCGTGGGGTAAATCGACACGGGGCTGATTCAGTTGCGTGCGCGATTCAATCGGGCTGGTCTCCCATCGGCTTGAGCCGATTTTCATCTTGTGAGCCGTCGGTTTTAATTGACAGCGCTCGCGCTGCCCGCGCGTACAGCAGCAGCACGGGCGATAACAGCGCCGCGCTTGCCGCCAGCGCCGCGCGCACCGACACGACCGTTCCGATCACGCCCACCGCCGGTCCGCCGGCGATCTGCCCGAGCGCATCGACCTGGCTGCTCAGCGAGATCACGGTCGCGCGCACCTTCGGATCAAGCCGCTGGTTGACCCACGCGGTGTAGAGCGGACTCGTCGTTTGCCGCAGCATCGCGAATGCCCAGTACGCCGCGATCGCCATCGCGAAGTTGAACGCTGTCGTGAACGCGATGAGACTCGTGACCATCAGCGCGCTGATCGCAAACATCGCGCGCCGGATCGACGGTTCGCTCGATGTATCCACGCGCCGCCGCGCGATCTCGGTCGCCGCGATGCCGAGCACGATCGCGCCCGCGCGAATGATGCCGAACCACGCGACGGTCGTCAGTCCATCGATCACCGGAAAAGTGAACGTCAGTAGGAACGGCGTCCACAGTCGGTCGAATCCTTCGCTGTAGATTCCGTAGAACAGACCGATGCCGAGGATGGTCGAGAGCATCGGTTTTTCCTGAACCATCCGCAAGCCGCCGCGAAACGTTTCCCACATCGTGCGGAACGAACTGCGTTCTGCGCTCGTGCGCGGCACAAAGCCGTGCTCGGACATGCACAGCGCGAGAAAGAGTCCCACGGCGACATATCCCGCGCCGCCGATCACGATCGGCAGATTGATGCGCTCGCTGCCGAGCGCGACGCTCGCGACGATCCCAGCGAGCGTGGTGAACTGGAAGACTTGCGCCGCGCGCAGGAACGCGCGTCCGGCGTTCGCCTCGCCGATTTCATCCGAGAGCCATGCTTCGGTCGCGCCGCTCGTGAACGTGTAGCCGATGCCCCAGATCACTTGCGCCAGCAGCACCGTGCCAAAGAACGGGAAGAGTCCCTCGACGAGAAAGCCGATGCCGATGAGCACATAGCCGATGATCACGGAGAGCCGCCGGCTGTAAACATCGGCGACGATGCCGGTTGGAATTTCAAAGAGGAATGCGGTCGCTTCCAGTGTGGTGCCGACCAGGACGAGTTGCAGCGGATTCAATCCGACGACCGTGACCTGATAGATCATGTTCACGGTGAAGATGATCGAAGAGATCATCCCGTCTGCGCCGCTGAGGATGAGGTAGACCGGATAGGCGTCGAGTTTTCTCATGGGTCTCATATTGTGTCATTGCGAGGAGCGGTCTTTGCGATGAAGCAATCTCATTGACGGTGTGGAGATTGCTTCGCCGCCGGAGTTTACCCTGAGCAGAGCTGAAGGGGCGGCTCGCAATGACACTGGCAGACTATCCATTTCGTTTCAACTTGCCAGTCCGCTTGGCGTATTGCTCTGCCAGACGGAACAGCCACAGCCCGATGGGAATCGAGACGATGCCCATGACGATCAGGGGCAAGATGAATTCCCACAGCGCGAGCGTCGGCGCGCCGTTGAGCAGCGCGGCACGCGTGCCTTCCAGCACGTACGTCGCCGGCGAGTACTGCGCGAAGAAGCGCAGCCATGCCGGCAGGACCGACACGGGATAGTAGACGCCGGAGATCAACAGCAACAGCGCGATGATGACGTGCGTCATTTGCTGACCCTTTTCCGGAAACAGCAGCGGCAGAATCGCGACGGCAACCCCGATCCCGATGAACGAAATGCTGCCGACGAGCAGAACGAGCGTGCCGCCGAACAGATTTGCTTTCGTCAGATCGAGATCGAAGAAGAGCGCGGTGATCGCCAGGATGACCGCGGTGTGAAACATCGAGTAGACCACCGCGAACGCGGTGTGCCCGGTAAGGTGCGTCAGCCGCGTGATCGGCGCCATCAGCGTGTACTCGATCGTGCCTTCCCAGCGCTCCATGCCGATGATGTCGGTCAGCCAGTAGAAGATGACCGAAAGGTAGCGCCACACGATCGTGCCGATGATGAGATACAACACGAGATAGTGACTGTCGATCGTGCTGCTGCTGAGCGCGCCGACGCCGGGCGCGATGTACGCGACGGAGAGACTGTTGGTGACCGAGTAGAACAGCCACACGACTTCCCACGCCCAGTAGCGTTTCACGATGTTGATATTGCGCTCGACGAACGCGTAAGATGCTTTGACTTCGTATGCGAGTGTGGTCATGTGTCAACCCCTTGGCGGAGGACGGAAAAGCCCGTCGTCGGTCGTCCGTCTTCCGTCATTCGTTTTCTGTTTCGAGTTTCTTACCGGTGAGCTGCATAAATACATCTTCGAGCGTTGGTTCGTGACCATTGCGCGTCACGAGTTTCTTCAAACCCGCCGGCGTGTCCAGCGCGACGATCCGCCCATTGTCGACAATCGCGATGCGGTCGCACAGGGCTTCCGCCTCGCCCATGTCGTGCGTCGTCAGGACGATGGTCGCATCGTGCGTGTCGCGCAGTTCGCGCACAAGCGTTTGCACCTCGCGTTTGCTGCGCGGATCGAGTCCGGTCGTTGGCTCGTCGAGGAGCAGGAGCACTGGCGCAGTCAGCAGCGCGCGGGCGATCGCGACCTTTTGCTGCATTCCGCGCGACATTTCTTCCATCGGACGATTGATCGCGCCGGCGCGCAGATCGAGCCGCTTCAAGATCGCGTCGATCTTGCCGCGCGCTTCCGCGCCGCCCAAACCGTACAGCCGCGCGCCGTACATCAGGTTCTCGATCGGCGAGAGCTTTTTGAAGAACGCCGCTTCGACCGAGACGCGGTTGATGAGCCGCTGCACCGCGCGCTCGTCGCGGATGACGTCGAGTCCGAAGATGGTCACGCGTCCGCTGTCCGGCAGGAGCAGCGTCGAGAGAAGCCGGATGAACGTCGATTTGCCCGAGCCGTTGGGTCCCAGGACGCCGAAGATCTCGCCGCGGCGTACCTGCACCGAGACATCGTTGACGGCGATCACCGGCTTGCTCGCGCTGCCGCGCTTGAGCCAGGTCGATTGAAAGTTCTTCGAGACGTGCTGCATATCGAGTGCGATTTGTTGGATGGACATTGTTGCCTCCAGTTGGCTGTGGAACAGTGCGCCACAGCACCTTCCTCCGTTTCACCGGGGAAGGGAAAAAGAAAAACCGCGAGTTCGTTGGAACCCACGGCAAATGCAGGCGCGCGACACGCGCGGAAACAAAAAGCCGTGGGCGCATAGCGCACCCACGGCACAAGGCTACGAGTCAGCCGGCAATGGGCGCACTACGACAAGGACACTCCCTTGATACCGATGAGAAGTTCGGACTTCATTGCACCCACTGCTCCTTTCACAAGACTGGCTTGATTATACCCGAATTCATCGCCAAGTCAAATCGCTTTCCATCATCCCAAAAGTCCTATTGCGACGCGACCGCACCGGAAGTAGAATGAATACAACCGGAGGTGACCAATGGAAATCGCCGTTGTGGCATCGTTCGTGATCGGCGCCTTTGTGGGAACATTTCTCGGCACACTGGTACTCTCGCTCTGTGCGATGGCGGGACGCGAGGATCGCGCGCTCGATCCCGCGCTCGCTCCGACCCCCAAATGATAGCGCTTGCGCGCTGCGCCACAACGCTCGCTTGCCTCTCCGCCGCGCTTGCTCGTCGCGCCTTCGCTCCGCGCGGTGGTTGAAGGCGCAAGCGCGGCGAACCCTATTGCTCCACGAACTTTCTCAGACCCGCGAGCATCATCCCCCAGTTTTTCTCGGACTGTGCCCGTTCTTCTTCAGTAGCATTCTTGTCTTGCGCGAGCGAGACCAGTGTTTGGTTTCCATTCGCTGACAATTCGATAGTGACCGTGTGATAGTTTTCTGGTTCGTCCGGCAGTCCGGAGAGCGGGCTGAAATGGCTGTATTGCATCGCGCGTGTCGGCTTGAATTGAAGTATCACGCCCTTGTCCGCGTACGATTTTCCTTGCCATTCGCCTTTCCAGATAATCGGACTCCCCTCGCGCCAATCCGAGACCACGTGGGCGCCGAACATGTACTGTTTGATCGCTTGGGGATCCACCAGCGCTTTCCAGACTTGCGCGCTGGGAGCGTTGATGCTAATGGATGCTTTGGCGATCAGGTTCTTGTCCATTCGTAACTCCTTCCTACAGTTCCTGCATCTACCTAAACCAGTATCGCTGGGAATTCAAGAAACCTGCCATACCGCTGAACAGCCGAGGCGATGGCTTGGTTTTCGTTTTTCCTTAATCGACCGAATGGCTCGATCTTGACGAGCGCCGCAGCGTTCTTGAGCGTGCGCTTCCATGTCCCGGCGATCTCACCGTGGATGATAAGGGTGTCTTGAAAGAGCGAATTGTTCCGCGCGTCCAGTTGGTTGGCATGGGATGAGTTGAAAATGGCGCCGCGATCAGTGTAGCCGACAACGTATTCATCATAGTTGGGCAACAAGTAGACGGTCTCCGAGTCATTCTTTACGCGCGGCATGGACGCGGCGAACCAGTACGTCTTTCCATCTACCCTGTCATGCGTAAGATGGCGGTTGACCATCGCGAGCCCGCTTCGAACGTCGGCTCTGGTCAGTCCCGACCACCACATGAAATCTTCCTCAGTCGCTGGTCCGTGACTGGAAAAGTAGCGGCGGGTGAGTTCCGCGAGAGCCGCGTCGCGGTCCAAAGTTTTGGTCACGGGCACGCGTTCGTCGAGCAAAGCATAGGTGAACTGTTTCCCGCGCCGCGCGCCGCTACAGATAACCCCATCCAGTTCAGCGTTCATGATGAGCTGACCCAACCGCAGGTGGCTTGCATCGATGCCTGCTTGTCGCACCGCGGACGCGAGATCGACGCGCGTCAACTGTTTGCCGCCGCGCAGGGCTTTGGTCAGCACGGCATTGCTGCGTTTGAAAACAGTCTTGTCCAATTCGAGCCGGCGATTCTGGTAAGCGTTTGCGGCATGCACGCGCGGCGCGGTCAACGCAAGCAGCCAGCGAATGTCCTTCGGCGTAACGAAATGCCACGTCGGACGCATTACATGCGTGCGGAGGATGGCTCCCTCGGCAAGCGCCTGATCGATGTCGCCGTCGGTGACGCCTGACGCACGCAGTCCGAGTGCCCATTTCGCGCCCGCGTAGTCCTGGGCTTGGACTGCAACCAGCCATTCGACTACCTCGCTCGGCGTCCGGAATGGAATCGCGCTAATGCGTTGGTTGTGGAGTCGGCAGTGAGCGATGTCTGGTCGCGTCATTGGAGTGTCATGCCGATTGAGGGACGACCGCGACCGCATCGATCCCTACCAAGAAATCGGGCGGAGAAAAAACCGGCACAAAGATCACCGAGTTGGCTGGCGGATTCGGTTGGTTGCCCCACCAGCGCATCCCGGCTTCAAAGGCGGGTTGAATGGGCTGTCCCTGCGCGACGTAGATGTTCCAATGAACGATCTGCTCGCGTTTCGCGCCAGCGGCATCCAGACATGCCTGCAAATTCTTGAGAACCTGTTCCGTTTGCGCCGCGATATCGCCCTTCCCGATGATATTGCGCGACGCGTCCACCGCGTTCTGCATCCCAATGTAAACAGTCTTCACCGGTCCGGTAACCGCCACAGCTTGGGTGAAGGCAGGATTCTTGAGAAGATTGTCAGGATTGATGTATCGCACTGCGCCGCGCGTGTCACGGTTGGGTAGGTCAGTCATCTTTTCCTCACTCCGACTCTGTTATTCAGGGCGATAAGGCGCTTCTTCCTCGATCTCGCCAACGTACTCGGGAAGATTCGCCTGCCCCAGCATTTGCCGAATCGATTGGATCTCGCCGATGTGAAACCAATAATGATAGGTCATGCGCCGCAGCCCTGAACCGATGCTTTGACCGATGGCTTCGCCATCTCGCAGCAACTGCCGCTGCAATGTCTCGGTCGTCAACGTGTCGAGGTAACCATCGTCTGCCGCGGTTACTTGGCGCCAGATGCCGAGCATTTCGCTCAACGCGGGTGCGCTCATCGGCGCACCGTAGGCGTACAGTACATTCAGCTCGGGAAATAGTATCTTGCCCTGCGCGCGTTCGAGCCAGTAACGCTGTTCGTGCCATGCCAGATGTCCGACGATCCAACTGATGCAGTTCATCGGACCCAAGTGGCGAGTGGCATCGTTTTCGGATACGCCGTCAAGCCCGCGCAGCCATTCCTGGCGCGTGAAGCGAAACTGGTCAACGAGTGGATGAGGCATGTCGTTGCTCCGGCTGTGGAATGAATATCGTTTGGGGAGCAGGAGTCGAAACCACGGCGCACATCGTCCCGCGTTGGTGGTGGAGATGCGCGCGGTCGATGAGTGATGCTCTCTTGCGGCTCGGAGAGACTGCTCCGGTATTTTCTGACAACGAAGATGGGAGCCCCGTGGCTTGCCGTATTTGGTTAGATCGCCTGCTACTTTCCGATCTCCCAGATATGGCCGCCGGGATCGACGAAGCTTGCGGTTCGCACGCCCCAAGGCCGATCCATCGGGCCGTTCAGCAACTCCACCCCGCGAGCGGTTAGCTCCGCGCACTTGGCATCTACATCATCCACAACAAGGGTGAAGACACAGCGAGATCCTGCCTCGCGACTAGCCACTTTGGCGGGCTCAATGAGTTCTCCCGCCTGCGTGACCTTCAGCAGGTTGATGAGCGTATTCCCGAACTTGAATACGGCTGAGTGACCATCCTCGAAGAACACGGGCAAGCCGAAAACTTTATGATAGAACTGCTTCGCGGCTTGCAAGTCCTCGACGAACAAAGTGATGGCTTCAATACCCTTTGGCCAGGAATTCACGTCTCCAACTTTTCCTGTATTTTGATCCATGGATGATCTCCTTTTGTGAATGGTACTTATTGCGACCCTGCCGGCGTGGGCACAAATCCTATCGTAGAGCGGCGATTTGTTCAAACACTGCCATTTCCACCCCGCGTTGGCAAGCCGCGATGGATAGAACGTTTGTGCGTTTCAATTTAGCACGAAACCGCGGCAGCGTCAATGAATTTTTCGTTAAACTTGATGCGGCAACCGCACGAACTTTTCGGCACTTGTGCCGCGAGGAGGGTGAAGCGGAAAGTCGATTGTAATTTCATATTTGTCTCCGGGAGACACGACTGCCGACCATCGCGGTGGTCACTCTGG
Organism: Chloroflexota bacterium; assembly: GCA_037445855.1. Taxonomy (GTDB): domain Bacteria; phylum Chloroflexota; class Anaerolineae; order UBA4142; family UBA4142; genus DAIDTM01. The sequence goes on from JBBIJS010000089.1 coordinate 9,899, forward strand.
CGGTATGGTCGCATCCTTCGACTCGCTCCGCTCGCTCAGGACCGCTCGTCGAAAACTTGTCCTGAGCTTGCCGAAGGATGACAAGATACTTTGCGTCAGCAATGTGGAAGAAAAACCCGCCGCTCGATCAAGCGGCGGGGCGGAGGCGCTAGAGTCGTGGCTGGCTGGCGAAAGTAGATCGCGCGGCATCTGGTCTTCGAACTTTTTGAAGTTTGCGAGGACAAATGACACCCGCCTTTGTTTTTTCGTCTTCGCCATTTGACCTTGCCGAGTCAAGCGCATCAGTCACTAGCCCAGCGGGATTGTAGCATAAAAAGCCGATACGCCAAAACGCTCGATTTGTGATAGAATAGAAATGCCCCGCGATGCTGCAAGCATCCGAGGCGGCGACCAAACCGATGCGCGCGGCTTGGCATTTTCAGTATAGGAGCAGGAGCCGTTCGCGTCAATGGCGCGAGCGGCTTTTTGTTTTGAGCAGAGGCGATGATTCTCCATCAAGCGTTCTCGGGGGCGTTGGGTATATTGTGCCGGAGAAACTTGGTAACAAAAGCCGCGAAAGAATTCTTCTTTTCGCGGCTTTTGCATTCTTCGTGATCCAGAGTTCTTTCTACAACCTTGGTCCCGCCGCAATAATCTCCGGCGGCGTGCCGTCTTCAAACTTTTTGAAATTGTCGATGAACCGCGCCGCCAGCCCGCGGTACCGCTGCGTGTACGTCGCCTTGTTCGCCCAGGAATTTGCCGGATTCAAAACGTCGGCGGGCACATCGGGGCAGGTCTGCGGCACTTGGAATCCAAAGATGGGATCGGTCGCGTATGCGACGTTGAGCAGCTTGCCGGTCAGCGCGGCGTTCAGCATCGCGCGCGTGTGCTTGATGCTGATGCGCTTGCCGATGCCGTACGCTCCGCCAACCCAGCCGGTATTGACGAGCCAGCAAGTCGCGCCGTAACGTTGGATCTTTTTCCGCAGGAGGTCGGCGTAGACGGATGGATGATGTACCATGAACGGCCCGCCGAAGCACGCGCTGAACGTGATTTCGGGTTCCTTGCCCAAGCCGACTTCCGTACCGGCGAGTTTAGAGGTGTAGCCGGAGATGAATTGGTACATCGCTTGCTCCGGCGTCAGGCGCGCGATCGGCGGCATTACGCCGGACGCGTCGCACGTCAGCA
>JBBIJS010000090.1:0-11024 GCA_037445855.1 Chloroflexota bacterium
GTGCGCAGATCAAGCCGGAGACGGAAGAGCGCTACCCGCGCGGGCGCGGCAGGTACAAGCGCGACTAAGCAACCGCGCCGTCGGATGCAGCCCTTACGGGCGACGCTGGTGTGAATTCGACGGCTATCGACCAGAAAACCCGCTGCGCGGGTTTCATTCACAATGAGCGTTGGCTTCCATCCGATGCCGCCTTCTCCCGCACTTTTGCTCCTCTTTTGCTTTATGGTATAATCTCCGCAGAGCAAGGTACGAAACACACCTTTTCTCTCGGCAGCAAATTCACAAGGAGTGACCAGAGCGAATGCAATTTAAACATTGGCAAGCCCGACTCGCGCTTGGGCTGATCTTTATTGCCGGAGCGCTCGCTTGTCGTACGACCGACGTCTTTCTTGCTCAAGCGACAATGGTTCCCACGCGAACTCCACGACCGACTTTTACGCCGCTCCCGCCACCTACGGACACACCTGAACCAACGGCGACGAATCCCCCAACTTCGACTCCCGTGCCCACCCGGCGGCCCACGCTGCGACCGACGCCGCGACCACCGACGGCTGTGCCGCCTCCGCCGACCGTCGCTCAACCAACAACACCCTCGCTCAGGTACACGTCTGCCAACAAAGGATGTGAGCATTCAGGTCAGACGTTCATTCAAGGAACCATTTACGATAAATCGGGCAACCATGTCAATGGAGTGACGATCGCGCTGTCCGGCGCCGGTCCAGACGGTGAAATCGCGACGACTCGAAACTCCGGCGATGATGGTGATGGTTTCTACTCGATCATCGTCAATGCGGGTGGTGCTTCTCCGGGGCAGTCCCGCTGGATTTGGGTTGTCGATGGCGGAAAGCGAGCGTCCGACGTCATCAGATTCGATTTCAACAATCTTTCTGACACCAACCCGTCGTCCTGCTGGCGTGGTTTTGTCGATTTTGTGCAGCAGTACTAGTTGTTCAACCTGGCGAAGGTTCTTTAACCCGCGCCAGGTTCTCCCGGAGTCTCAACGATGAGCGCTCCTCAACCTCATCCCTTTGTCGAACTGGCGCGCGGTGAAGTACGATAAATGAAAACGACGCATTATTTCAGAACCAGCGTTGTGGTGCGGCGTCCTGACATCAAGTCCGAATGGATTGAGTTGGCACTAAACCATCCGGCTCGCACGATGGTTCAAGCGAATGGACGCATTCGTCATTGGGCGCTCATTCCGGAAATTGGAAAATACTTGCGAGTCGTCACCGAATCCGACGGCGAAACGGTACACAACGCGTTTTTCGACCGTCGTTTCAAACCGTGAGGGAGGCCGGACTATGGTATTTGAATATTTTCCGGACAGCGACATGTTGGTCATAAAACTAGCTGACGGAACAAGTACAGAATCCGAAGAAATCGCGCCAGGGGTTGTTTTGGACTTTGACAAGAGTAATCGGGTGATTGGCGTGGAGATCGAAGATGCTAGCAAATTCATCGACCTGTCGCGGTTGGAGTTGAGAGCTTTGCCCATCGCCAATTTGATTCTTCGCGAAAGGATTCCTGCCGGCGCGTGACGCAACGTCCGCGCGGACAGGTCATCAACCCGGCGAAGGGTTGAACCTCTTCGCCAGGTTCTCCCGGAGTCTCAACGATGAGCGCTCCTCAACCTCATCCCTTTGTCGAACTGGCGCGCGCGGCGGTTGAAGCGTACGTGAGCGAGCACACGCGCGTCCAGCCGCCGCGTCAGTTGCCGCCGGCGATGCAGACGCCCGCGGGCGTGTTTGTCTCGCTCCACCTGCCGGACGGCGCACTGCGCGGATGTATCGGAACGATCGAACCGCAGCGCGAAAACCTCGCCGCAGAAATCATCGAGAACGCGATCAGCGCGGCGACGCACGACCCGCGCTTTCCGCCGGTGACGCCGGCTGAACTCGACACGCTGGAGATTTCCGTGGACGTGCTGACCGCGCCAGAAGCCATCGATTCAATTCGCGATCAAGACCCGAAGCGACACGGGTTGATCGTGCAGTCCCAACGCGACGCGTGGAAGCGCGGCTTGCTGCTACCCGACCTCGAAACAATCGACACCGCCGAAAAACAATTGCACTATACGCGCGTCTACAAAGCAAATATCATCGATCCCCGCGAGCCAGTGCAATTGTTTCGCTTTGAAGTGAAGCGATACCACTGAGAAAAGGATGAGGGATGAAGGATGCAAGAAACCTTCGTCCCTTTGAGAGTTGGATTGAAACGATTTCCTCCAACACTGACGCTCATCGCCTACGGCGGCATCATCTGGCTAATCGTCCTCGGCTGCCGCACCGCGAATCTGGTCGCGCAAGGTGGCGCGACTCCAACGCGCGCGGCGATCCGCGCCACGGTGCGCCCAACCTTCACCGCAGCCCCCCCGACCGCGCCGCCAACCGATGTGCCTCCGCCGACCGCGCCGCCCGTTGTGCCCACGCGCGCGCCCGCGCCGCGGATTGTGCCAACACGTGTGCCAACGCCAGCCAAGACGGCGACGCCCGCGCCTCCTCCGCCCACGCCGGATCCGTATGCGGGCTACTACTACAAGCCCGTAAACAAGGGTTGTGTGAGCGCGCCCAATACGCGGATTCAGGGAACTGTCATTGAGAATGGTCAGAAGAAGAACGGCGTCCTTGTCCGCGTATCTGATCGGGAGGGCGGCGGTCCCTCAATTAACGATTTCACAACCGGCGTAGACCCGTCCGATTACAAGCACCAAGACCCAAGTCTTCAGGGGCAATACCGACTGGCGCTCTACGAGGGTCAGAGAAACGCGGGGAATTGGTGGGTCTTTGTTATCGATAACGCCGGCAACTTGCTTTCGCCCGGCGTCCTCGTCACAACTCAGGATGGCGACGGATGCAACACAGCAACGATTGACTTTGTGCATTAGAGACCTTGCATGCACCGTCTCTACGCGTTGGTTGCCTCCGCGAGAACCAACGCGCCCGCGATCACGATCTGCCGAAACGCCTCCGCGTATTCAACGCCGAGGCGTTTTCCATTTGCGCGCGCGGTGTTCTCGATATAACCACTTCCTCTCCGCGTATCCTCGGAGGACTTTCTCCTAGATTCTAATGCAAGCACGCTCACCACTGGTACCGGTCTCCTACCCAGACGATTTACAATTTTTTTACCGCGTCAAAATATCGATCTTACAGGCGCATACGATAATGCAGGCGTGATTGAAACAAGGATGGACTCGACGAATCAACCCGTCGTCGCCGCGAACGCCGCGGTCGCCGCACCCGCCGCGCCGGGTTTTCCCGGTCTCTGGACGCTGCCGCGCTCGCTCGCGCTCGACTGGGCGTACGCGGCAACGGACTCGCGCGACCGGCGGCTCGATCTGCTGCGCGGGTTCGCGGTCTTTGCGATGGTCGCGAATCACTTTGGCGGCGCGTCGTGGCTCTACCTCATTACCGGCGGCAATACGTTCTTCGTCTCCGCCGCGGAGGCGTTCATCTTCATTTCCGGCTTGATCGTTGGCATCGTCTACGGCGCGATCGCTCTGAAAGAGGGCTTGCGGGTCGCGCAGATCAAAGCGCTCAAGCGCGCGCTGACGCTCTATAAACTCGCGGTCGTTCTCACGCTCGCTTTCGCGGGCGTCTCGCTCTTTTTCAAATTACCGTGGGCGAGCGACCTGCCGGTCGGCGACGCGTGGGTTTTTGTCTTCAATGTCGCAACCTTGCGCCAGACGCTGTACCTGACCGACATTCCGTTGCTGTACACTCTGCTGATGCTTGCCGCGCCCATCGGGCTGTGGCTGTTGGTCAAAGGGCGAACCGCGCTGCTGCTTGCGGCGTCCAGCGCGTTGTGGTTGGCATTTCAACTCTTCCCTGCCAGCGTCCAGGTTCCTTGGCCCATCTTGGGCAACACCACATTCAACTTTGCCGCGTGGCAGTCTCTCTTCTTTATCGCGATGGCGCTCGGCTTTCACCGCAATGCCGTAGCGAAGAAATTCAGCGCGCTGCCGCGGTGGCTCTATTTTCTGATCACCGCGTCCTTGTTGGTGTGGCTGCTGCGATTGAATGACACGCACGGCGCGCTGCTCGCGCGCCTGATTCCGGGATTCGACGCGCCAACATTTATGAGCGAGTTTTTCCTCAAAAGCGCGCTCGCGCCGGGACGCTTGCTCGCAAGCGCGATTGTCTTCCAGTTTGCTTTTCTCGCTGTAACGCTACTGTGGAAACCGATCGCGTCGGCGCTCGGATGGCTGCTGCTGCCGCTGGGACAAAACTCGCTCTACAGCTACACGATGCACGTGGCAGTGATCGGCTTGTTCTACAGCGCCCTGCCGTACTTGCCCGCGTCCATCACCGCCATGGGAACGATCAACACCAGTCTACAGCTTCTGGCGATCCTTGCCATCTGGGCGATGATTCAGCGCAAGGTCCTGTTTCAAATCGTGCCGCGCTAGAGCGGAGAGTGCGGGAGGGAATCAAACCACGCGGCGCGCCGAAGCGCGCCGCGTGGTTCGCGTTGTCAGAGCCCACCGAAGAGCACAGGCGGATTTCACGTTGCCGTTTTTGGCGAATCGCTGGCTCTATGGTATAATTATTGCAGTAACGTAGCACTACCTAAACCGAAACGGCGACACCGAGTCTCAATGAAGCGATTAATGGGAGTAGCTGGGCTATCGCTAGCCGCGATCCTCTTGGTCGGAGTCATATCCGCCAATGGAGGCGAGTATGCTCCTCGCAGTGGCGGTATCAATTCGGATGTCGTTCTCGGCGAAGCACTGGAATTTTCCAATTCAACTGATCCGTCTCCAGCCGCCCTCGTTCGTGTCTCCGATCCAACAGTCCCGGCTTCCGCCAGCAAGGTATCACCGAAGAGCAATCCACCGGCGCCATCGTCTGCCGATGGTCAGCCGAGAACCGGCGTGTCTCCATCATTCGAAGCGTTCGATCGCGGGCTGAGTTCGATCGCCCATGCGCCTTTGATGGATGCCGCGGTCTCGCCGTGGATTATTTCGGGCGAAGCCGCGCAGCCCGCGCGCGATCTGCATCTCAATCTGATCTCTGCGATTCCCAATCCAGAGTTGGTTGGGAAACTCGGTCTCTTCGTTCATCTTCCGCCGGATGCCGCGGCGTATCAGCCCCTGCGCGTCTTGGTCGCGCTGCACGGAGTCGGTTCGAACGGCGAGACATTTGCGCAAGACCTGATCGGCGAGGCGGATCAGAATCACTGGCTGCTGCTTGCGCCGACGATCCAGTATGCGGATTGGATGAAGGCGAGTCAGCTTCTGGCAGACGATTTGCTCTTCGGGCAGATGTTGCGCGTGGAGTTGGATGCGCTGCCGGCGCGTTTGAATTTGAAATTGATCAAACCCGTCCTGATCTTTGGTTTCTCCCGCGGCGCGCAGTTGGGACAGCGCTTCGCTTACTTCCATCCGGACTATGTCGATGCGGTGGTCGCCTTCTCCGGCGGGTCGTACACGCTGCCGAACGAAACGGATGGCGCCAGCCAGCCGCACCTATTGCCTCTGCCGTACGGCGTAGGCGATCAGTCCAAGCGGATGGGGCAGCCGCTCGACGTGGCGAGATTGAAGCAGATCCAATTCTATGTTGGAGTGGGCGAGAAAGATAACAACGCAAACGATGTGCCGCGCGAGTTTGATGTCTACGTGGGCAAGACGCGCGTGGAGCGCGCACAGCGATTCTGCCAGGCGCTTAAAGCCGTCGGCGTCGATGCTTCGCTCACCATTTTCCCAAACGTCGGACACGAGGTCACGATAGAGATGCGCGCTGGCGCGTTCAAGTTCCTTAATCAAAACGTCCCTGCCGCCGGCTCGCAACGCCAAGTCAAGCCATAATGAAGCGTTCCCTCTACGCCATCGCGCTAGGTGTCTTTTCGCTACTCCTCGCGAGCGGTTGTTCGAGTCTCGTCTCGCTCCTGCTGCCCACAGCGACTCCGACCGTCACCTCCACGCCCACCGACACGCCAACCAACACACCGACGCCGCGTTTATCGCCTACGCCGAGCCGAACTCCGACGATCACCCGCACTCCAACGATTACGCCGACGCCCACGCGAACCAGCACGCCGAAGCCAACTGCTACGCCAACGCCTTGGCCGCCGGCGAGCGGTCGCATCGATCGGATCGCCCTGACCTTCCACAGCACCGCGCTCAATTTGGATCGACAGTTGATCATCTACCTGCCGCCGGGATATGACGCGCAATCGACGCGGCGATATCCCGTACTCTACATGTTGCACGGGTTCGGCGGTTACGGCAACCCGTCGCCGGAGTGGGAGCAGTGGGGCTTGAAGGACCGCGCGGAAGAGCTGATGAATAGCGGCGCGATCAAGCCCGTTATCATCGTTCAGCCGGATGGGTTTATGCCCGGCGGACAGCCATCGCTTTTCTTCAACCACGCGCCCGAGTTGGGCGGCGGACGATGGGGTGATTACATTTGGCAAGATGTGGTTGACTATATCGATAGCACGTATCGCACGATCAGAAACCGGACGAGCCGCGCGATCGGCGGTTTCTCATTCGGCGGTCAGGGCGCATTGTCGCTGGGGTTGCTGCATCCTCAAGTCTTTGCGATAGTCGGCGCGCACAGTCCATCGTTCCGCGCCGCGGACGGGACCATCTTCGCGATTGGCAGCGACTGGAACTGGTTCAATCAATACGATCCGATTTGGCTCGTTGAGAATACGAACACGGCGAAGGAATTGACGATCTGGATCGATGTCGGTTTGAATGATGACAAGGTGCGCTGTCCGCAGCCGCGCACGCCGGAGATGCGCTGCGTGGAGAATTTTCACGATCTGCTCCTTTCCAAGGGGGTCCCGCACGCGTGGCATGCAGACTGGCCCGGTCCGCACGAAGGTCCCACGTACTGGGGACCGCACATCCCGGATTACCTAAAGTGGTACTCGTCGCAACTGGGGGGGCAATGAATCAAAAACATTTTACCCAACTTGGGTTGGGAATTCTCATCATTGTTTCTATCGCCGGTTGCGCGCCTAGCCGCCGCAACACCCCGGTGGACGCCACTGCGACGCCCAACGTATCTCGGGCGACAACTCCACCGCCGGTCCCAGTTTGCGCGTTGAGCACTCCTCCGCCGTCGAATGTGACGCCGGTGGATGCCGCCGCGATCAAACCCCCCGTGTCCGCGCCCACGCTGCCGGCAACGACCGCGCGCAGCCAATTGGTCGATACAAAATTTTTCAGCGGCGAACTAGAAAATGAGATGCCGATCCTGGTTTATCTGCCACCCGGTTATTTCGATTCAACCCGGCGGTATCCGGTCTTGTACATGTTGGGCGGCTGGGTCGGTGACTATCGCGAATGGACGTGGTGGGGCTTGTGTGCCGCCGCGGAAGCCCTGACGCGCGGCGGTTACATTCAGCCGATGATCATCGTGACGCCGGAGGGTGGGCAATCGTACTGGTTCAACCACGCGACGGCGCCGGGCAGCGACGGCAAGCCGTGGGGCGATTACATCTGGAAGGATGTCGTCAATTACGTGGACGCGAATTATCGCACGCTGCCGCGCCGCGCGAGTCGCGCCATCGGCGGGCTGTCTGCCGGCGGGCAAGCCGCGTTCATGCTCGCGCTGACTCACCCGGAGGTCTTTAGCATTGCCGGCGGTCACAGCCCGTCGCAGCGCGGCGCGGACGGCTCGCTGGCATTCTTCGGCTCCCGAGATTATTTCAAACAGTACGATCCGGCTTGGCTGATCCAAAATTCGGACAGCTGGCGTCAGCTGACCTTGTGGATGGATGTGGGCGCGGCGGACACTGAATGGGGCGGACCGATTCACGATTTCCACGCGTTGCTGGTCGCGCGCCAAGTGCCGCTTGAGTGGAACGATCGCTGGCCGGGCGATCACGACAACAATTACTGGAGCGCGCACGTGGTTGACTATCTGATGTGGTACGCGTCCAAACTGGCGGGACAGTCTGCGACCGGAAAATGATCGCGGCAGATTTGCAACGCCCCATCACGAGGGAGGGGCGTTGCTTTGTTTCAACGGTGATTTGCGAGATTGTGTTCTGCGACGTATAATCGAATTCCATTTTTTATTTGCGGAGACCGTATGACAGCTAGATCAGTGGTCGCGCGGCTGAACGCGCTGCGCGCGCCGCTCGCGCCCGGCGCGCCGCTCACGTTGAATCGGCAGTTGTTTCAGCTCGCGTGGCCCTCGCTCATCGAGAACTTGTTGCAGACGATGCTCGGTTTCGTCGATCTGGTCTTCGTCGGACAACTCGGCGCGGACGCGATTGCCGGCGTCGGCTTGGGCAACCAATTGATGTTCCTGCTCCAAGTCTTGTTCATGGGCTTGGCGGTCGGCAACACCGCGCTGGTCGCGCGCGCGGTGGGCGCGGGCGACAAGCACGAGGCGGAGCGGATCGCCAAGCAATCGCTCATCCTGGGCGGGTTGATCTCGATTGGGATCGCGGCGATTGGCTGGGTGTACTCGGATGCGATCATCCGCCTGATGGGTGCGACCGAGGATGTCACCGCGATCGGCGGCGGCTTTTTGCGCGTCACCTCGACGTTCTCAGTGGTGATCGCGTTGATGCTGATCGGCGGCGGCACGCTGCGCGGCTCCGGGGATACGCGCACGCCGATGCTGATTACCGGTTTCATCAACATCATCAACATTCTCCTCGATTACCTTTTGATCTTTGGCAATTTCGGATTTCCCAACCTGGGTCCCATCGGCTCAGCCGTGGCGACGACGATTGCGCGCGGCGTGGGGGCGGTGCTGATTCTGTACGTTCTGTTCAAGCGCGGCTCGGTCTTGAAGCTCCCCTTACGTGGCGGCTGGCGCTTGCAGCGCGACGCGATCAATCGCATCCTGGATATCGGCTGGCCCGCCGCGGCGGAACAAATCGTTTTTCAGATCGGCTTTCTCGTTTTCAGCGCGCTCGCGATCTTCCTCGGCACGAACGACCTTGCCGCGCAGCAAATCGCCTTCAACATCTCGAATTTTTCGATCCTGCCCGCGTTCGCGTTTGGCGTCGCCGCGACGACGCTGGTGGGGCAGAGTCTGGGCGCGCAGAACCCCGAGCGCGCGCAGGCGAGCGCGTGGCAGGCGTTGAAGAGCGGCATGGTCTGGATGCTGCTAATGGGAGTGGGATTCTATTTCGGGCGCGGTTTCCTCGTCGGCATGTATACGAGCGATGCGGCGGTGCAGAGCTTGGGCGAAATGTGTTTGACGTTCATCGCGTTCGCGCAACCGCTGCAGGCGATCTCGATTGTTCTGGCGAGCGCGCTGCGCGGCGCGGGCGACACGCGCGCGACACTGGTGTTCACGTTCGTCGGCATCTGGATTCTACGCGTCGCGTTTGGTTATTTTCTGGGCATCGTGCTGGGGATGGGCTTGTTCGGAATGTGGCTGGCGTGGTACGCGGATTTTTTTGGACGCGCGTCGTTGGTCTATTTGCGTTTCCGCGCCGGCAAGTGGAAAGAAGTGCGCGTGTAAACCTTTTTGAACCGCGAAGGACGCAAAGAACGCAAAGATTCGAGAGAAAACTTTGCGCTCTTTGCGGTGAATGTTTCTAGGTTTCAATCCATGAAAATCGCGATTGGGTCCACGAATCCGGTCAAAGTCCGCGCCGCGCGCAACGTGCTGCGGAAACTCTACCCGCGCGCGGAATTCGTCGCGCTCGATGTCGCGTCCGGCGTCCCCGCTCAGCCGCGCGGCGACCGACAGACGCGCCGCGGCGCGGTGAATCGCGCGCAGGCAGCGCGTCAAGCCGCGCGCGCAGATTTCGGCGTCGGCTTGGAAGGCGGCATCCTCGAAAATGAATTTGGGACGATGACGTGCGCGTGGGCAGCCCTCATCGATCGCGCCGGGCGCGTCGGCATCGGCGGCTCGACGAACCTGTTGCTGCCGGACGAGGTGGCGGCGCGCGTCCAGCGCGGCGACGAGTTGGGGGACGCGATGGACGCGTTCGCGAACCTCCGCGGCGTCAAACGCAAGATGGGCGCGATCGGCGTGCTGACGAAAGGGTTGTCCAACCGGCAGCGCGCGTACGAGTACATCTTGAAGTTAGCGGTAGCGCGGTTTTTGTGGAAGGAAAAGTACGGGAAATAAGAGAGACCGGGTGATGGAAACCTGGTCTCTTTTCGCCCGTTCCGCTAAATCTTCCGCTCGCCCAGCCACGCGATGATCTTGTCCGCCACGGTTTGCCACCCGGCTTCCACCATCATATCGTGCGCCATATTTGGGAAGAAAACTGCTGGCGTATGGTACGCGCGCGCCGTCGCTTCGATTTCGTTCGGATGGAAAATCGCATCGTTGTCCGCGCCCAGCACGAGCATCGGCGTGTTGACGCGCGTGGGACGCGGCAAGTTCAGCGCCAGCATATCGAGAAACCCCAAGTACGCTTCGTCCTGAATACGTTTGGCGTAAACTTGCAGTTGCTCCTCCGGCATCTGCGCCGAGAAGAACAGCTCGCGCACAAGTTGCGGCGTCGCCACGAGCGGATAGAGCCGCCAGGTCAGGTTGACGCGCGCGAATTCCACTGGATGCCGCCGCGCGATCCGCAGCGTCGTCGCCAGCACGCCGGTGGGCGGCACGGACGCCAGCAGCACGCCCGCCGGCGCAGCGTGCGTCTCCAAATATTTTTGCACGACCAGCCCACCCATCGAATGGCCGATCACGACCGGCGGCGCGGGCAGTTGTTGCGCGACCTGCGCCACGTCCGCGACGTACTGCGCTACGCGCGTCCAGCGCAATCGCGTGCGTCCCTCGCTGCCGCCGTGTCCGCGTAGATCGAAGGCGTGCGTCGCGTAACCGTGCTGTGCGAAATAATCCATGAAATGTTCCTGCCAGCACCACGCCGCGTGCCACGCCCCGTGCACGAACAGGATCGGCGTCGCGTGCGCGTTTGAAGCCGGCAACTTGGCAAGGGTTTCGAGTCGCATAGGTTACTCCTCTCGATTCAGTGCCCGCTCGACCTTCTCAAGCCGATCACCCGGTCAACTCCTTCACCACTTCGTTGACCGTCTTGCCATCCGCGCGCCCTTTGAGTTTCGTCGCGGCTTCGCGCATCACCTTTGG
>JBBIJS010000091.1:0-8401 GCA_037445855.1 Chloroflexota bacterium
CGCAAGCCGAGCGGCAATTGGCGTAAGAGGATCTGCGCGCCGGCGACGAGCGCATCGCCGCGCGCGAGCGCAACGCGCTGCGCGCTCCAGCCAAAGCGCGACTTGAGTTCGCTCCACGCGCTGGATTGCAGGACATGCCCGCCGCGCGTCCGCACAAACTCGTCCCACGTGCGCGCGTCCGGGTTATCGACAAGACGGAGATTTTCGTTCACGCGGGTATTATAGCACAGACCTGACGGAAGACGAAGGACGATGGACGAAAGTTCTTGGTCTTCCGTCTTTCGTCGTCCGTCCGCCGTCTCTTTGATTTGCATTCCGAACCGCATTGCGTATAATGCGCCTGTCGCAAATCGTTTTGTAAAATTGCGGCGAGTGTGATATAATAGCGTTGCCCGACTCAAGCGAACATTTTCTACAAAGGAGTAGCGCCCGTGCTTGATCGATATGGTATCGTTGCCATCTTTGCTCTACTGGCAGTCATTTTCCCCGCCGTTCCACTACTCCTATCCTGGGTCATCCGCCCCAAAAAACCAAATCAATCGAAACGAGCCACGTACGAGTGCGGCTTGGAGTTCGAGGATTTTCCTGAAGAAGCGCAAAATGTCTGGGTGCAATTCCGCGTCCAGTATTATCTCTTTGCGCTTATTTTTGTTGTCTTCGATGTCGAAGTCGTCTACCTCTATCCCTGGGCGGTGGCGTATAGCGCGCTCGGACTCTTTGCGCTGGTCGAGATGATCGTCTTTCTGGGCATCCTCCTTCTCGCGCTGGCGTACGCATGGCGCAACGGACTGCTGGAGTGGACGTGATGGATATTCTCAACAAACTTTTTACGAACATCTACGATGCGATCAACGCGTTCCTGAATGGCTTGATCGGTGGATTCGGATTGACCGCCGACGCGGTGAGCGCGATCGTCGCGGCGGTGATGGGCTTGCTCGTCGGCACCGCGGTCTTGCTCTTCGGCGTCGGCGTGGTGCTGACGCTCATCTGGCTGGAGCGCAAGGTCGCCGCGCGCGTGCAAGACCGCGTGGGACCGAACCGCGTGGGTCCGTTCGGATTGATTCAACCCGTCGCGGACACGGTCAAGATGTTCATCAAGGAAGACATCGTGCCGACGAACGCGGACGGGCTGGTGCATCTGCTCGCGCCGGTGATCGCGCTCGCGCCGGCAGTCCTCGCGTTCGTGGTCGTGCCGTTCGGGCAAGGCATGGCGCCGGCGGATTTGAATATCGGCGTCCTGTGGATCATCTCCGTCAGCTCGATCGGAACGATCGGACTCTTTATGGCGGGCTATGGATCGAACAACAAGTTCGCGCTGCTCGGCGGCATGCGCGCGGTCGCGCAGGCGATCAGTTACGAGGTACCGCAGGTGCTGACGATTGTGCCGATCATCCTGCTCGCCGGTTCGATGTCGTTGGTGACTATCGTCCAGAAGCAAAGCGCGATCTGGTACGTCTTTCTGCCGGTCGGCTTGATCGCGTTTGTGGTCTACTACATCAGCGCGCTCGCGGAAGTGAACCGCACGCCGTTCGATCTGCCCGAAGGCGAATCGGAAATCGTCGCCGGGCATCACACCGAATACAGCGGAATGAAGTTCGGCTTGTTCTACCTCGCCGAATATTTCAACTTTTTCATCGTCTGCACGGTCGCGACGACGCTGTTCCTCGGCGGCTGGCAAGGTCCCTTCCTCCCGTCGTGGTTATGGTTCATCTTGAAGACCTACGGCTTGATCATTCTCGGGATGTGGATTCGCATGACGATCCCGCGCTTTCGCGTCGATCAGTTGATGAAGTTCGCGTGGCAAGTGCTCGTGCCCATCTCGCTCGTCAACATCATTCTGACCGCGCTACTCTTGGTGTTCTTCAAGACCGGCTGATTTCAACGTGCCACGCTGAGGACAGCGCAGCGTGACAATAAGGAAGTACGATGCTCACTAGTCAATTCCTAACCTACGTTGCATTCTTTGTGCTCGCGGCGATCACGCTCATCGGCGGCTTCATGGCGGTGACGCTGCGCAATATCTTCCGCGCCGCGCTGGGGCTGGTCTTGTCGTTTATGGGCGTGGCAGGAATTTACTTTTTGCTCGAAGCCGAATTCGTCGCCATCGTGCAAATCATCATCTACATCGGCGCGATCGCCGTCCTCATCCTCTTTGCGATCATGCTCACGCGCGGTTTGATGTCGAGCGCGACGACCTCACTCAACGGACAATGGATGGGCGCGGCGTTCATCGGCGTGTTGATGTTCGCAATCCTGTTCTTCGTCGTCATCACGACCCAATGGCCGCTGGCAGCCGCGCAGACGGTCGGCGACCTGATTCCTAAACTCGGCGCCGAGTTGGTGACGACGTACCTGCTGCCGTTCGAGGCGGTGTCGCTGCTGTTGCTCGCCGCGCTCGTCGGCGCGATTGTCATCGCGAGAGAGTAATCAGTAACCAGTATTCAGACGCAGTACATCACATATTCGGTGAGGAGCCAGCGCTCTCTAGCGCGCCAGCGTCAAAAACAAGCATTTTCCGTGACGTAGACGGCGTTAGAGAACGCCTTCTCCTCAAATCTGTGATGTACTGAGACGGTCTGAATACTGAATACTGACTGACGGGGTTTATATGATTCCACTCCAATTCTATCTGATCGTCGCCGCGGTCTTGTTCTGTCTCGGCTTGTTCGGCGCGCTGGCGCGGCGGAATGCCGTCGGCGTCCTGATCGGCATCGAGTTGATGTTGAACTCGGTGAACATCAACTTGGTCGCGTTCTGGCGCTACATCAAGCCCGCCTCGCCGGCGATGGACCTTGCGGGGCAGGTCTTTGCGCTGTTTGTCGTGACGCTCGCCGCCGCCGAAGCCGCCATCGGTCTCGCGTTGATCATCGCGATCTATCGCTCGCGCGATACCGTCAACGTGGAAGACATCGATTTGATGAAATGGTGACGACAAATATGCCAAAGGAGCCAAAGATGCCAAAAGTGCCAAATGTCTTTTGGCAAGTTTGGCACATTTGGCTGATTTGGCACATTTGATTTGAGGTGCTGATGTTCAATCTCGCATTCTTGATTCCCATCTTTCCGCTGCTGGCATTTGTTCTCATCGTATTCTTTTTCAATCGCAATAACCGGTTGAGCGCGTTGACCGCGGTGGCTGGCATTTTTGCCGCCGGCGTCGTCGCCTACGGCGTGCTCGGCGAAGCGATCGGTCGCGGCGCGGCGCTCGCGCAGAATCCATTTACGGGAACGCTGCTCGGCTTCCTCACGATTCCCACCGGGAAGGAAACGTTTACGGTCGGCTGGATGATCGACCCGCTCGCCGCGATGATGCTCTTCATGGTGACGACGGTCTGCTTGATGATCTTCATCTATTCGATTGGGTACATGCAGCACAGCCACGCCGACGAGCACGGGCACGTTCACACGACCGACGACCCGCGCTATGCGCGCTTTTTCGCCTACATTTCGCTCTTCGCGTTTGGGATGCTCGGCTTGGTGATCTCTTCGAACTTGCTGGAGTTGTTCCTCTTCTGGGAAATCATGGGCTTGTGCTCGTACCTCTTGATCGGCTTCTGGTCGATCCGCGCGCCGGGCGAGACGCACATCGACGACGCGCAAACGGTGCGCGCGAAATTTGCCTCGCTGAAAGCGTTCCTGACGACGCGCGTCGGCGATACGATTTTCTTCGTCGGCTTGCTCTTCCTCTACCTTCAGACCGGCAGTTTGAATTTCACAACCATCTTTACCGAAGAAACGCTCAAGCATCTCTCGACCGTGCAGGCGCTGCCGGGCGTACCGTGGGTGACGGTGATCGCGCTCTTGATTCTCGGCGGCACGATTGGCAAGTCGGCGCAGTTTCCGCTCCACATCTGGCTGCCGGACGCGATGGAAGGTCCCACGCCGGTCAGCGCACTGATCCACGCGGCGACGATGGTCGCCGCCGGCGTCTACCTCATCGCGCGCACGTTCCCGATCTTCATCACCGCCGCCGCCGCGGGCGGTCCGGCAATGACGGCGGTCGCGCTCGTCGGCGCGTTCACCGCGCTGTTCGCCGCGACGATCGGCATCGCGCAGGATGACATCAAGCGCGTCCTCGCGTACTCGACGATCTCGCAGCTCGGCTTTATGGTCGCCGCGCTCGGCACCGGCGCGTACCTCGCCGGCGCGTTCCACCTCATCACGCACGCGTTCTTCAAGGCGCTCCTCTTCCTCAGCGCCGGTTCGGTCATTCACGGCGTTGGCACGAACGATATGATGCAGATGGGCGGCTTGCGGAAGAAAATGCCGATTACCGCGACGGTCTTTATGATCGGCGCGGTCGCGCTCGCCGGCATTCCGCCGTTCGCCGGCTTTTGGAGCAAGGACGAAATTCTCGCGCACGCGTTTCAGTTGGGCGTGACGCAAGGCGAGCTTGTGCCGCTCGTCGTCTTTATCATGCTGGCGATTGCCGCGTTCTTCACCGCGTTCTACATGACGCGCCAGATCTTCCTCACCTTCTTCGGCGCGGGTCGCGACGAGCACGCGGTCGAGCACGCGCACGAATCGCCCAAGGTGATGTGGATGCCGCTCGCCGTGCTGGCGTTCTTCGCGGTCACGATCGGTCTCATCAACGCGCCGGGCATCGAGTTCATGCAGAACTTTGTCGGCGCGGGCGGCGTGCTCGGCATCAAAGAGCCGCTGGAAGCGACCGCGTTCAATCCGCTCATCGCCGGCGTGTCGGTTGGCATCGCGCTCGCGGGCATCGCGCTCGGTTGGCTGATTTACGGCTGGAAGCCGCTCAAAGCCGGTCAGCGCGATCCGCTGATGGCGCTCGGTCCCGTCTGGTCGCTGCTACGGAACAAGTATTATATGGACGAGCTGTACGGTCTCGTCATCGCGCAGAAAGCTGGACCGGCAGGCAAGACGGGTACCGCCGATTCGGTGCGCGTGCAGGCGGGCTTGCTCATCCGCTTCGTCGGCTGGTTCTCGCGGCTGTGCTACGCGTTCGATAAAGCGATTGTCGATGGGCTGGTCAACCTCGCCGGCTGGCTTGGCCGCGGCATCGGGACGATCAGCGCATGGATCGATCACACGCTGGTCGATGGTCTGGTCAACTCCGTCGGTATTTTCACCGACATGGTCGGCGATGGATTGAAATTAGTTCAAACCGGGCGTGTGCAAAATTATTTGTTGATCGCCATCACCGGCGCGGCGATCTTCGCGTTCTTATTTATGATTCGATAATCCCTCGCCTCCATCCCCTTGCCCTTTCCCCCTCTCCTGACGAACTTTGTCAGGAGAGGGGGAAGGGGTTGGGGGTTAGGGGAGAGGTCGGAGGACACTTCAATGATGGTTCCCTGGCTTTCCCTACTCGTTGCTCTTCCAGTGACTGGTGCAGTAATCGTCCTCTTGGTTCCCAAAGGATGGATTACGCGATTTGCGATTGTCTGGAGTCTCGTCCCGCTCGCCGTCGCGTCCTACCTTTGGTTCTGGCTTTTCAATCCGAACGGCGCGGGCATGCAGTTCGAGGAAATGGCGATGTGGATCAGTTCGCTCAATGTCCACTATCATGTCGGTATTGATGGCTTGAGCATGCCGCTGATCTGGTTGACCACATTGCTCACCGTGTTGTCGGTGTACTATTCCTCGCACACCATTCACGACCGCGTGCGCGAATTTTTCTTCATGTTCCTGCTGCTCGAAACCGGCATGTTGGGCGTTTTCGTCTCGCTCGACTTTTTTCTCTTCTACGTTTTCTGGGAAGTCGGGTTGGTGCCGATGTACTTCCTCATCGCGATCTGGGGACACGCCGAAGACCGCCCGCAATATTCCGCGATCAAGTTCTTCCTCTACACGTTAGCTGGCTCCGTCTTTATGCTGCTGGCGATCATCGCGCTGTACATCAACACGAGCAGCGCGAACACGCCCGGCACGTTCGACTTGATCGAGCTGGCGGCAAAGCATCCGTTCCAAAACGATTTCATGTTCGCCTCGCTCGCCTTCTGGGCGATCTTTCTCGCGTTCGCGATCAAGGTGCCGCTGTTCCCGTTCCACACCTGGTTGCCGGACGCGCATACCGCCGCGCCGACGGCTGGCTCCGTCATCCTGGCGGGCATCCTGCTGAAACTCGGCACGTACGGTTTCGTCCGCATCCTCCTGCCGATCTTCCCGCAAGTTTTCCAGGCGAACGCGACGCTGATCGGCATCCTCGCCGCGATCTCGATTGTGTACGGCGCGCTCGTCGCGATGGCGCAGACCGATTTCAAGCGCTTGATCGCGTACTCGTCCGTGAACCACATGGGCTATGTGATCCTCGGCATCACGGCGGCGGTTGCCGCCGGCGGCGCAAGTCTGACCGACCGCAGCATCGCGCTGAACGGAGCGATCTTGCAGATGTTCAACCACGGTGTCATCACGGGCGCCCTGTTCTTTATCGTCGGCATGCTCTACGAGCGCGCGCACACGCGCGACTTGAAGATGTTCGGCGGGTTGGGCGCAAAGATTCCGGTCTACGGCGCCATTCTCACACTGGCATCGTTCGCGTCGCTCGGTTTGCCCGGTCTCGCCGGTTTTGTGAGCGAGTTCCTCGTGTTCCGCGGCTCGTTCGCGACGCTGACCGTGATTTCATCCATCGCCGTCATCGGCGTCGTCTTCGGCGCAGCGATGATGCTGTGGAAGGTCATTCAGAATGTTCTGCTTGGCTCGTTCGATGAAGCCAAGTGGGCGCACCTCACGGACGAAATGGCGAAGGAAGGCAAAACGGTTCATCTGGTCGATCTGAGCCGCTTTGAAATCATCACGCTCGTCGCGCTCTTGTTTCTGATGGTTTTGATCGGCGTCTATCCGTCCGTGGTTCTCAACACCATCAACACGTTCTCGACCAACGTCCTGAGCGCGCTCAAGTTCTAAACGTAGGGGCAGCCCTGTGTGGCTGCCCAGGGCGACCACGCAGGGTCGCCCCTACCACCCAACAACGGGGTTTGTTATGCCTCCTGATGCTCAAACACTGGTCCTGATTGCGCCCGAAATGGTGCTCGCCCTTTTTGGGATGCTGATTCTGGTCGTCGATTTGATCGGACGCGCGCGGACGCGCGGGCTGTTGCCCTGGCTGACCGTCCTCGGTTTCGTGCTGGCGTTCGCGGCGACGCTCTACATCTGGGGTTCGAACGCGGCAGTGTTCGGCGGAATGTACAACGTCGATTTGTTCTCGCTCTTCTTCAAGCTGTTCGCCACCATCGCCGGCGCGGCGATAGCGATCATGTCGATCGATTATCTGCGTAACCGCACCACGCGGCAGGGCGAGTTCTTTTCGATCTTCACGTTTTCCATTCTCGCGATGACGCTGATGGCGAGTTCCGCCAGTCTTTTGATGATCTACCTCTCGATCGAATTCCTGTCTTACACGTCGTACCTGCTGACCGGCTTTTTGCGCGAGGACAAGAAATCGAACGAAGCCGCGATCAAGTATTTTCTCTATGGCGCAATCACCAGCGCGGTGATGCTGTATGGTCTATCGCTGCTCTACGGCATCAGCGGCTCGCTCAATCTTGCCGATATGACGGCGACTTTCTCGAACACGGTCGACCCGTCAGTGCGGTCGGTCGCGCTCGTCTCGTTCGCGCTCGTGCTCGCCGGCTTGGGTTTCAAGATTTCGCTCGTGCCGTTCCACCAATGGGCGCCCGATGCGTATGAAGGCGCGCCGACGCCGGTGACCGCGTTCCTCTCGGTCGGTCCAAAAGCGGTGGGCTTTGCGGTTCTGCTGCGCGTCACACTGACCGCGCTGCCGATCTTTCGCGAGGCGTGGATTCCACTGCTTGCGGTCATTTCCATCATCACGATGACGCTCGGCAATCTCGTCGCGCTGCGCCAGACGAACATCAAGCGCTTGCTCGCGTATTCGTCGATCGCGCAGGCGGGCTATATGCTGATCGGTCTGGTCGCCGTCAACTTGACCGGCAGCTCGCCCTTCGCCGGACTGAACGGCGTCCTGATTTATTTGTTCGCGTATCTGTTCACCAACCTCGGCGCGTTCATCTGTGTCATCGCGATCGAGAACGCGACCGGCGCGGTGAACATCGAAGACTACGCCGGGCTGGTGAAACGCGCGCCGTACGTCGCCGCGCTGTTCATCATCTTCTTCCTCTCGCTCGCCGGCATCCCACCGACCGCCGGGTTCATCGGCAAGTTCTTTGTCTTTGGCGCTGCCTTGCGCGAGGGCTTTCTCTCGCTCGCCGCGATCGGCGTGCTGAACAGCATCGTGTCCGTCTTTTACTATTTTGCCGTCATCCGCGCGGCGTTCTTCCTGGAAGCCAAAGACCCGTCGCCGATTCGCATCGCGCCGCTCGTCACCGCGATGCTGACGGTGTCCGCGGCGGTGGTGCTCTTGATCGCCGTGTATCCGCAGCCGCTGCTCAACCTCGCCGCGTGGTCGATGGGGATG
>JBBIJS010000091.1:8501-10885 GCA_037445855.1 Chloroflexota bacterium
TTCGGGCGCGGGTGTAGCTGCAGCGGCTGTGGCTGCGGGATCATCTTCCTGATCATTTTCATCCTTGCCGCGTGCTCGATTCTGACGGGAACGAACTGGCTGAAGGCGTTTTGAAAGCGAAGCAGACCTTCCAGGTTTTGGAAATCTGGAAGGTCTTTTGATTTGGTGCGAATTTGTGATAGAATAGCAACCGCATGGCTATGCCAACTTCAGTGAAACTTGAGCAACTCCTCCGCGCCCTCCCCGCGTACCAAATCCAAAACTCACGCGAGCCAGGTCACGCACGTTGCCTTGAAAGTGCGCTGTTTGACGCACTACCGGGACTGTTGTAGAATCTGTGAGAAAGAACGCCGAAGGCATGGCGAAAAATAAGACACGCCGCGATCCAATTCCCAGAGAATTCAGAACTGTAGGAGAATTGCAAGATTTCTGGGACACGCACAGCGTCGCAGATTATGATGATCTTTTCAGTGACGTGCAACTGGAGGTGAGTTCAGTGATTTCGTACCGATACACCGTTATCTTGGAACGCAACGATGAGGGCGGATACACAGTTACAGCCCCAGCGCTCAAAGGTTGCATCACGCAGGGCGATACGTTCGCGGAAGCGCTCGAAAACGCGCGTGAGGCGCTGCAAACCCATCTTGAAGGATTGTCGATCTTGGGCAAGCGCATCCCAACGGACATCAAAGCCGTTCGGCTTGGCACTGACACGAGCGACGAAATCTTTGTCGTGAAGGTCAATGTAGACGCGGACACAAAACGAGCGGCGCGGGAGGCGCGACTTGCCGCGGCTGCCTAGACTCACTGCCACCCAACTTTTGCGCGCGCTGCGTCGAATGGGTTTTCAGGACGTGCGTCAAGTTGGAAGCCACCTCATGCTCCACAACCCTGAGAAGAATGCAACAGTGACGATCCCGGTCCATGCGCGCAAGATTATTCTGCCAAAGACGCTCCAATCCATTCTAAAGCAAGCCGGCATCGACGCCGACGAGCTTCGGCGAATTCTCTAGTCCTTGTTCCATGCTCCTCTCCTTCCTCCTCCGCGCGCTTCCGGCGTACCAACTCAAGAACGAACGCGACGTTGATAGCACTCTCATCACCGCCGACTCGCGCCAGGTGATCCCCGGTGCGCTTTTTGTCGCGTATCCCGGCGTGAACGTCGACGGGGCGCGCTTTGTCCCCGACGCCATCGCGCGCGGCGCGGCGGCGATTGTCGCCGAAAGCCGCGGCGTTACGGCGAACGCCGACTACTCACTGTCCACCGTCCACTGTCCACTGATCATCGTCCCCAACGCCCGCGCCGCGCTCGCCCACCTCTCCGCCGCCTGGCACGATTTTCCGTCGCGCAAACTTCGCGTCATCGGCGTCACCGGCACCGACGGCAAGACGACCACGTGCACACTCGCCGCGTCCATCCTGTCCGCCGCGGGGCACAAGGTTGGGACGATCACGACCGTCGCGGCGACGATAGACGTGCGGGAGATCGACACTGGCTTTCACACGACGACGCCGGACGCGCCGGAGGTGCAGCGCTATCTCGCGCAGATGGTCGACGCGGAGATGGAGTACGCGGTCATCGAAGCCACGTCGCACGGACTCGCGCAGCACCGCCTCGACGCGGTCGAGTTCGACATCGCGGCGGTGACGAATATCACGCACGAGCACCTCGACCTTCACGGTACGTGGGAGAATTATCGCGATGCCAAGGCGCTGCTCTTTCGCGCGCTTGCTGCCGCGTACCGCAAGCCGCGCACCGCGAAGGTTGCCGTGCTGAACGCGGACGATAACGCGCGCGGCGCGTTCGATTTGCTGCGCGCGATCGCGGCGGATGAGCAGATCGTCTATAGTGCAACGGAGGACGGAGGACGGAAGACCGATGATCTTCGTCGTCCGTCGTCCGTCCTCCGTCAGATATTTGCTCGCGACATCGACCACTCTCCGCACGGCTTACGCTTCACCGTCATCACTCCTCACGGCAATCTCTCAATCTCTTCGCCTCTCCTCGGTCGCTACAACGTCTCCAACATCCTCGCGGCAATCGGCATCGGAATGGCGCGGCGCGTGCCGTTTGACGCGATGCGCGAAGGCGTCGCGCGCGTGCGCGGCGTGATCGGGCGGATGCAGGTGCTGCAGTCCGAGCCGTTCGCCGTGATGGTCGATTTCGCGCACACGCCGAACGCGCTGCGCGTTGCGCTGGAGACCGCGCGCGAGATCGCACGCGGTCGCGTGATCGTCGTCTTTGGATGCGCGGGGTTGCGCGATGTGGGCAAGCGCGCGCTGATGGGCGAGGTCGCTGGGAAACTTGCGGATCAGATGGTCGTGACCGCGGAAGACCCGCGCACGGAATCGCTCGACGCGATCAACGCGCAGATCGCGGAGGG
>JBBIJS010000092.1:0-10798 GCA_037445855.1 Chloroflexota bacterium
AGAAGAACTGCGCGTACTCGGCGATCTCCGCCGCGGTCAGCGCGCCGCGCGGCACTTCGATCATCGTCCCAAATTTGTATTCGAGATCGACGCCCTGCTCCGCGAGCACCTTCTTTGCTTCCGCTTCCAGAATCTCGCGCTGATTCTTCAACTCGTTCACGTGACCGACGAGCGGAATCATGATTTCCGGATGCACGTTGACGCCGCGCTTTTTCAGCATGCACGCCGCTTCGAGGATCGCGCGCGTCTGCATCACCGTGATCTGCGGCATCGTGATGCCAAGCCGGCAGCCGCGCAAGCCGAGCATCGGGTTCGCTTCTTTCATCCCCGCGACCGCTTTCAGCAATTCCTCGGTCTCTTTCAAGTGCGCTTGTTCAGATGAAGTATCGACATTCTCTTTTCGCATGCATTCGATGTTGACGCGCAGCTCCGTCGACTTGATCAGCAACTCTTCGTACGATGGCAGAAATTCGTGCAACGGCGGATCGATCAAGCGGATGACTGTCGGCAACTCTTCCATCGCTTCAAAGATGCCGATGAAATCGTTGCGCTGGATCGGCAGCAGTTGATCGAGATATTTTTGCCGCTCGGCGTCGTTCTTCGCCAAGATCATTTTCTGCACGATCGGCAGCCGCTCGGTTTCAAAGAACATGTGCTCGGTGCGGCACAAGCCGATGCCCTGCGCGCCGAATCGCCGCGCCATGCGCGCGTCGCGCGGATAGTCCGCGTTCGCCCACACTTGCAAGCCGACCTGCGGCGCGTTCTCCATGCCCTTGCGCGATTTTTCCACGCGGATGGCGTCTGCCCAACCCAGCAGCGTCTTCAAATCCTCTTCCTTGTCGAAATCGGGCAGGATCGTCTTGATCTCGCCGGCAAACACCTCGCCTGCGCCGCCATCAATCGAAATCGAATCGCCTTGCTTGATCGTCTTGCCGCCGGCGGTAAACAGTTTCTTCGCTTCGTCGACGCGGATGCCTTCACAGCCCGCAACGCACGGCAAGCCCGCGCCGCGCGCGACGACCGCCGCGTGCGACGTCGCGCCGCCGTGCTGCGTCAGAATTCCTTTCGACGCGTACATCCCGTGCACATCTTCCGGCGAGGTCTCGTAGCGGACGAGGATAACGCTCTTGCCTTCCTTGCCGAGTTTCTCCGCGGTGTCGGGATCGAAGATCGCGAGTCCCGTCGCCGCGCCCGGCGAGGCGTTCAACCCGGTCGCGAGCAACTCGCCCTTCTTCTTCGCTTCGTCTTTCGCCTTCATATCAAACTGCGGCATCAGGAGGTTGACCACCTGATTCGGCTCGACGCGCTGGACAGCTTCTTCTTTGGTGATGAGTTGCTCGCGCACCATATCGACCGCGACCTTGACCGCTGCGCGCGCGGTGCGCTTGCCGGTGCGCGTTTGGAGCATGAACAGCTTGCCGTGCTCGACCGTGAACTCCAGGTCTTGCATCTCGCGATAGTGTTTTTCCATTCGCTGCGCGTTGGCGCGGAATTCCGCAAAGACTTGAGGATTCTTTTCCTTCAATTCCGCGATCTTCATCGGCGTGCGAATGCCGGCGACCACGTCCTCGCCTTGCGCGTTCGCGAGGTACTCGCCGTACAGTTCATTCCTGCCGGTGCCCGGATCGCGCGTGAACGCCACGCCCGTGCCCGAGTCATCGCCCGTGTTGCCAAACACCATCGTCTGCACGTTGACCGCGGTGCCCAGGTTGTCCGGAATCTTGTTGATGCGGCGATAGTCGACCGCGCGCTTGCCCATCCACGAGCCGAACACCGCGCCGATCGCCAGTTCCAACTGCTTGTACGGGTCTTCGGGAAAATCGGCGCCGATTTCTTTCTGGTAGAGTTCCTTGTATTGAACCACCACTTGCTTCAACGCGTTCGTGTCGAGATCGGTGTCCAACTTGGCGCGCTGCTTTTCTTTCGCGCCGTCAAAGATCGCGTCGAACTTTTTTGCCTCGACGCCCATGACGATGCGCCCAAACATCTGGATAAAGCGGCGGTACGCGTCCTGCGCGAAGCGCGGATTCTTCGTCAACGTCTCAATGCCCTTGAGCGTCTCGGCGTTCAAGCCGAGGTTAAGCACCGTATCCATCATGCCCGGCATCGAGAATTTCGCGCCGGAGCGGACCGAGACGAGCAGCGGATTTTTCGCGTCGCCGAATTTCTTGCCCGACTTGGCTTCTACTTTTTTCATCGCGGCGAGCGCCTGCGTCCACATTCCCGTTGGGAACTTTTTGCCGGCGGCAACGTACGCGTTGCACGCTTCAGTCGTGATCGTGAAACCGGGCGGCACCGGCAGTTTCGCGCCGGTCATCTCAGCCAGCCCTGCGCCTTTGCCGCCGAGCAGATCGCGCATGTCTCGGTTGCCTTCTTCGAACAGATACACCCATTTCTTCGAGAGTGTCTTTTTTGCCGCGGTCTTCGCGGCAGATTTCCTTGCCTTTGTTTTAGTAGGCATGGTTCAATCCTCCTTTGGATTTATGATTTTGCTTCCGCGCTCTGCAAATGCGCACTGATCCATGCGCCAATCGCGTCCTTGTCGAGTATTGATGTCGCCGTTTCCATCGTGAACTGATAGATTTCGTCGTTTGATGCCCGGAGGATAAAACCATTGATCCTCAAAAATCGTATCAAACTTGCAAACCCCGTTCGCTTGTTTCCGTCCACAAACGGATGATTTTTGACCAACGCGAACAGCAAGATCGCAGCTTTTGCGGCGACATCGGGATACAGATCGTCGCCGAACATCGTTTGCTTCGGTGCAGCCAAGGCCGATTCCAGGAGGCCCAGATCGCGCAAGCCAAGGGATCCGCCGTACCGCTGGATCGAAAGTTCGTGGAGTCGCAGTACTTCGTCGAGCTCAAGATACTGCATGGTCATTTAGGAATCTGCCAGTCGTCGGAAAACGCTGCCATACTTGTGCGCTGCCTCATCAAACCATTCGTCCAATTCGGCGTGGTGTGCGGATTGAGGTCGAACGAGCATTTCGCCCTCCAAGAAAACGATCTCGATTTTTTCGGTCGTTTGCACTCCCTGGGCGTTCAACCATTCTTGCATCACCTTTGCAAGATTATCGCTCTCGATGACTAGGTTCGTCATTCTACCTCCTTGCGTTGATCACTCGACAATTCGACCATCCTCTTAAACAACACGTCTTTCACTTCCGCGATCGGCACACGCACCTGTTCCATTGTATCGCGGTCGCGGATCGTCACCTTGCCATCGTACTTTCCGTCCTCCGGCAGCGCGGACTGGTGATCGACCGTGACGCAGTACAGCGTGCCGACCTCGTCCTGCCGCCGGTACAGCCGCCCGATCGACGCACTGTCGTCGTAGACCGTCAGCATGTGCGGACGCAGCGTCGCGGCGATCTCTTGCGCCTTGGCGACGATCTCCGGACGATTGCGCGCGAGCGGCAGCACCGCGACCTTGATCGGCGCGAGCTGCTTAGGTAACTTGAGCACCACGCGCGTTTCATCGCGCACTTTTTCTTCCTGATAACTTTCGAAGAGCGCGACGAGCACCGCGCGGTCAACGCCCATTGCCGGCTCGACGACATACGGAATGTATTTCTCTTTCGTCTCGTCGTCAAAATACTCCAGCGACTTGCCGCTCAGTTTTTGGTGTGCGGTCAGATCGTAGTCGGTGCGGCTGGCGATGCCCTCGATCTCGCTCCAGCCCATCGGAAACTTGTACTCGATGTCGAAATTGCCTTTGGAATAGTGCGGCGGCTTTTCCACCTGCACATCGTCAGGGTCGGGTCCGATGATCGTGGTCCCCTCGCGGCGGATCGCCTTGACACGAATGTGCGCGTCCGAAATGTTCAGCGTGCGCTTCCACCACGCGAGCCGCTCGTCGCGCCAGCGCGCGTGCCATTCGTCTTCCGTGCCGGGCTTGCAGAAAAATTCCATCTCCATCTGCTCGAACTCGCGGTCGCGGAAGATGAAACTGCCGGTGACGATCTCATTGCGGAACGAGCGCCCGATCTGCGCGATGCCGAATGGGATTTTTCGGCGCATCGATTGCTGCACGTTGTCAAAGTTCACGAAGATGCCTTGCGCGGTTTCAGGGCGCAGATACGTAATCGCGGCGTCCTCCTCGACCGGACCGACATGGGTTTTGAAAAGCATATTGAATTGGCGCGGCTCGGTCAGCGTGCCTTTGTTGCCGCAATTGGGACACGCCTCGCCCTTGATTTGATCCGCGCGAAAGCGGTGGTGGCAATTCTTGCACTCGACCAGTGGATCGGAAAAGGTATCGACGTGACCGCTCGCGCGCCACACCTCTGCATTCATGATGACCGCCGCGTCGACGCCGACGATGTCGCCGCGATCCTGCACCATCGCCTTCCACCACGCGCGCTTGATGTTATTCTTCAGCTCCACGCCGAGTGGACCGTAATCCCAAAATCCGCCGATTCCGCCGTAGATCTCGGAACCCTGGAAAACGAAACCGCGACGCTTACATAGTGAAACGATGGTTTCCATGTCTGGCATACAATATTATCCTTTATTCATGCGATGATGTTCTGCTTGAGCGTCCGCAGAAACTCAACGCTCTTCAAATTCCGTTCCAGGTATTGCGCGATGTAGCGTCGCATGAGCGCTTCGACTTCGCCGTGCGTCTCGGCGTCCAAACGCAATGCGCGCATCGCTTCCCACTCGCGCGTTTGCAGATGGCGCAGCACCTTGAGCGCTTCCAGCGAAATCGGCATCACGTCGCGAGCGTGACCGGCGATATCCTCGCGCTGCGTCTCGACGCACTTTGGGTCGAGCGCGCCGCCGGCTTCGGCGCTGAAGAAATTCTGAACCGGCTCCAGCGGCGTGCCGCAATTGACGCAGTGAAACAGTTGCGGGCGATAGCCGACGTACTGCAGTAGATGCAGCTCGAAAAATCGCACGAGCAGCGCGGGGTCGGTCGCGGCATCGCCCAACCACTTGAGCGCGTGGAAGAGCAAATCGAACAGCGGCTGGTTCTCGACGGAGGCGCCGTCACGCGGCGCGCTCGAGTCCGACCGGGTATGAAACTCGCCGCGCGACAGCGCGTCGCCTTCTTCGACAAATTGATCGACGAGTTCTGCCAGGTAGTACGCAAATCCTAGGCGGTCGAGATTCTCGCGCAGCGGCAGGAACGCGTCGAGCGTATCGGCTTGCGTCACCACATCGAGGTGCCGCCCCCGCGCGATCAACAGCGCGCTGTGCGTGAACAACTCGACGTGCCCGCTCTTGCGGCTCGACGGCTTGCGCGCGCCCTTCGCGATCGCGCGCAGCTTGCCGAGGTCGGGCGTGTACAGCGTCAGCAGCCGATCCGCCTCACCAAAATCGGAGCGCTTGAGAACAATCGCCTCAACCCGATAAAGTCGATCGCGCATTGCCAGCGTGCAGTAATCAGTATTCAGTATTCAGTAAACTGACTACTGAATATTGGACACTGAACACTGCCCTATCCGCCCCGCACCGTATTGTACTTGTACGGTCGTTCCCAATTCTTTCTCATTTTGTCTTTGAACAATTCTTCCGCGTCCAGATTCAGCGCGGACATCAGGTGGAGGATCCGAATAATCGCGTCGGTCAATTCTTCGCCAAGATGCTCAATCGACTCGCCCTTTTTGTAAGCGTCGGTCGCTTCGGACACTTCGGTGTGGATCAGCGCCAGCATTTCCCAGATGCGTTCCGGGTCAGACGAGAAACCTTTTCCATCCGCGAGCGCGCGCACTTCCAGCATTTTCTGATTCAGCCCAACCGCATCGACCATTCACTGCTCCTTGTCCTCGCTATTATACCACACCCGTTTGAAAGATAAAAAATTGTCGGGGCATTCAACGGAGTACTCTGACCTCCAAATCATTTCAAATGCTCTGGTCCAAATCGGTCCGGCAAGATTTGCTTCATCGTAAACTTTTTGCGCCGATTGCCGCGCGTAGTCGCCAGCAGAATGACCGCGTCGTCCTCGGCAAATTCCGAGAACACCTGGCGGCACGCGCCGCACGGCGAGCCGCCATTCGACGTGACGACGACGAGCGCGACCAGCTCGCGTTCGCCTTCCGAAACTGCCTTGACGATCGCCACGCGCTCCGCGCACAAACTGGTTGGATACGCCGCGTTCTCGACATTGCAGCCGGCATAAACCTTGCCCGATTTTGCCAGCACTGCCGCGCCGACGGCGTAATGCGAATACGGAACGTAGGCGTCCCGTCGCGCCGCGCGCGCGGCTGCGACAAGCTCATCGTACCTCTGCATCGAATGCTCCTGTCCACGGTCTCGGTGTTTACTGTTTACTGATCTTCCGAATCACGCGCGCCGGCGCGCCAACCGCGACCGAATCCGCCGGCACATCTTTCGTGACGACTGAACCCGCGCCGGTGACCGCGCGCGCGCCAATTGTGACCGGCGCGCGCAAGATCGTGTCGCTGCCGATGAATGCGTCGTCGCCAATTACAGTCCGATTCTTGCGCGTGCCGTCATAATTCGCGGTGATCGTCCCCGCGCCAATATTTACGCGCGCGCCAAGCTGCGCATCGCCGACATAACTGAAATGCCCGATATGCGTGTCTTCGCCAACGTACGAGTTTTTCACTTCGCCGTAATTGCCGATATAAACATTCCGCGCGAGATGCGTGCCGGCGCGCAGATTCGCGAACGGACCCGCGTGCACGTGCTCTTCCAAAACAGCTTCGCGAACGACGGAGGCAATGATCTCACAGTCATCGCCGACGATCGCATCGCGCAGCATCGCGTTCGGACCGATACGGCAGTTCGCGCCGATGCGCGTCTTGCCTTTCAAGTGCGTGTTCGGTTCGATCACCGTGTCTCCGCCGATCTCGACCTCCGCGTCAATGTACGTCGTCGCGGGATCGATCAGCGTGACGCCGGCTTCCATCAGCGCGTGGTTGATTCGCTCGCGCGCGATCTTTTCCGCGCGCGCGAGGTGGACCCGCGTATTGATGCCCATGACCTCGGAAACATCGTCAAGCATGATCGATTCGATCTTGCGGCGTTCCTTCACCGCCATCGCGACGAGATCGGTCAGGTAATACTCGCGCTTGCTGCCGCTCGGCTTGAGTCTCGCGAGGCGCTCCCACATCCACCGCGCGTTGAAACAGTAAACGCCGCAGTTGAGTTCGCGGATCGCGAGTTGTGCCGGCGTCGCGTCGCTCTCCTCGACGATGCCGAGCACGCGCTCGCGCTTGTTGCGCAGAATCCGCCCAAACCCCATCGTGTCTTCCGATCGAACCGTCAACATCGTGATCGTCGCCCGCGCCGACGCGTGCAAATCGATCAAACGTTGCAGCGTCGCGGCGCGCAGGAGCGGCATGTCCGCGTAGGTGACGAGAACGGAATCGGCGATGCCGCGCAGCACATCGCGCGCCTGCAAGACCGCGTGCCCGGTGCCGCGCTGCTCGGTCTGCTCGACAAAGCGCGTGGCTGGATCGACCGCCGCGCGCACTTGCTCAGCGCCGTGCCCCACGACCAGCACGGCTTGATCGATGCCGACCGCGCGAACCGACTCGAGCGCATACCGTACCATCGGCTTGCCGGCGACCCGGTGCATCACTTTGGGCAGATTCGATTTCATGCGCGTGCCTTGCCCCGCGGCAAGAATGACGGCTGCCAGCTTCATTGGGTTCTACCTCGTTACGTTGAGAGTGGCGATCTTGAAATTATCGACGAAAATATTCGCCGCGCCCACTGCCGCATCTGCCGGCGCGCGTAAATCGAACAGCGTGCATAATCCGCAACCGCCTGCCCCCAGCCCGCAACTCGCAGATGGAAGCACGATGTCTTTTTCACCTAGCAGCGTATCCTGTAAACGAACTGTGATGTGACGCGTCGTTCCGAAATCGCCCGCGACGCCCCAGAAAAGCGACAAAGAAAATTCAGCGCCCACGCTAACTTCTTCGGGCGTTAATGTGTATCCCCACAGAGAGAATGGCGGCGGAGTGGCAACGCGGAGCACCTGAACTGGCGCCAAATCTGGGTACAAATTTCCTTGCGCGGTATTCGCACGCGTGGTTCCCAACGCAACTGCGCTGCCTGAGCGATCCGTTAACGAAAGCACTTGCATCGTTTTCGGATCGTACGCTTCCACTGTAATGTGATAATCGCCGGCGGGCGCGCACGCGCTCAAGCCGGGATAGAATTTCTCGATGACGACATCGCCGACGCTCAGCTGCGACGTTGTGTAACTATTGTCGCCGAGCCACTTGTCTTCTTGTCCCCACACGCGACCCTTCTCATCGCGCACCTTGATCGAAAAAGTGTAATCGGCGGTCATCGGTTTGAGCGCGTGCAGGAACAGCGTCACTTCAAGATTCCGTTTCGGCGCATCCGCCGCGTCAACCGAGTAACCGATCAATTCGAGCTGGTCGCTCCATATTGCATGTTCGATCTTCTGTGGCTGGATGAACGCGCCGCCGCGCGCGAGCGCATCGAGCGGCTTGGACGCCTCCGGCAAATTCTGCGCCGGCACGCGATACATCAGCAGCAGCGTGCTACCGTTCGATCCCTTCAAGACTTCGCGCGCTCCCAGCGCGCCGAGCCGCGTCGCCATCGTCTGAATCTTCTTCTCCTGGTCAGGTGGGAAACCGAAGAGCGCATCCTTACCCGCCGCGCGGCTGGGCAAGACGATGCTATCGCGGCTCTCAAAAGTTTTCAACGCCGCGTTGCGCGTCAGCAGCGAGACCGTGCTGACTTGATACGTGACCGGCGCGAGGAATATATTTTGCGCGCCGGCGTGCTGGTTGATCCAGTCCGCAATCTCGACCTTGTCGGTATTGAACGCATAGTACAGCCCGGGATCATTGGCAAACCCGATAAAGTAATCGCGATAACTCGACGCCGCGCCGACGAGAACGATAACACCTAGCGCGGCAATCGCGCCGCGCCGCAGCAGCGGCGCGCGTAGACGCGCCCAGATTTCCGACGCGCCCCACGCCGGCAGGATCATCACCGCCGGCAGCGCCGGCAGCGTCCGCACGAAATTCGGCGCGTCATCACTAAAGAGCGAGACCGCCAGCGCGACGACCATCCACACGGCGAGAAACATCGCGCGCTTGCGATTCAGCGCAGTCGCACGCGGCGATAACAGCGCGACGAGCGCAACGAGTACGCCGACCGCGAACAGCGCGCCGGTGAACGGATCGAACACTGGGCGGTTCGGCACATTGCGGATCATGCCCGCGTCGCCGACGACAAGAAACATTCCGAGCAAGCGAACCGCGTTCCCGACAAACGCGTCAAGCACGCTTCCTTGAACTCCCTCGTGTGGGGCAAAAATCGAAACGTCGGCGGTATGTCCGATGAATTGATCGGGATGAAAAACAAAATAGGTTGCAAGCGGCAGAAAAATAATCGCCGCGACCGCGAAAGCGCGCAGCAAGCCCTTGACGTAGCGCAGCGCGTTTGCGCGATCGGTCAACGCGGCGTACCCGGTCAGGAGAATCAGCGCGACCGGCAAGACGCGTGCGCCGGGATAGGTGTAGAGCGCGAGCGCGAGGAAGAAGCCCGCAAGAGCGAAATCGCGACGGCGCAAGGTGTCCAGGGCGCGCCAGAGGAACCAGTACATCAACGCGGTGAGTAAGACCAACAGCACGACGCGTTCGCCGTAGCGCGTGAAGTAGATATGCCAGATGGAAATCGCGGCGAACAGCGCGGCAAGCAAGCCGACGCGAATTCCCGGCTCATGTCGCCCCCGCTCCACCGCGTAGGTAGAGAAGATCGCACGCGCAAAACCGTAAATCACCGGAATCGTTACGATACCGATCAGCGCGGTCGTCAGCTTGAGACCGAGCGGCGTGATGCCGGCAAGGGCAACGCCCGGCATCGCCAGATAAATGTAGAGCGGCTCGGTGCCGCCCGGCGCGGCGAAGAAAATGGAGAACTGTCCTTGCAGTAACCGCAAAGCATCAAAAACATAATACGCCTGGTCGAATTGAAAGCCGGGGGGAATCTGATCGAGACGATACAAGCGGAAGAACGCGGCGATCAGCATGATTGCCGCGAGAGCGAGATTGGCGCGAGAGAGGTATCGGGACATCACTGACCCTGTCGAAATTAGTAGGCAGTAGGCGGAAAGCAGAAGGCAGCTCGCTCAAGACCAAACTGCCTACTGCCCACTGCCTACTGCCGACTAACACTGGGGCGGGAAGATTCGAACTTCCGTCCACGGCTCCAAAGGCCGGTGTGCTGCCACTGCACCACGCCCCAACGACGCGGCGCATTGTAGCATAGGAGAGAAGAACACGCAAATAAGGGGAGAACAAAAAATCGCGGCGGCAATTCATTTGCGCGTCGCGGCTTTTTGTCGAAACAAAAAAACAGATTCCTGCCTGGCAATGACCTACTCTCCCAGCGGTGCGTACCGCCAGTACCATCGGCGCTGGCGGGCTTAACTTCCGGGTTCGGGATGGGACCGGGTGTTTCCCCGCCGCACAAATCACCAGAGGAATCTGTTTTTCAAACAGCCAAAGTTGAGAAGGCGCTACCGCACCCTAAAAACCGAACAGAAGGTTGAATGTGAACTGCCCACACGCTGATTTCAATTCATGAATATCCCGAGAGCAAGCCCTCGCGCATTAGTAGTAGTTCGCTCAGGACTCACATCCTTTACACGTCTACCCTATCAAGGTCGTAGTCTACGACCGCGCTTACTCTGTCGAGCAGATGGGGGATCTAATCTTGGGGCAGGCTTCCCACTTAGATGCTTTCAGCGGTTATCCTTGCCGAACTTGGCTACCCAGCGATGCCGTTGGCACGACAACTGGCACACCAGCGGTCCGTCCACTCTGGTCCTCTCG
>JBBIJS010000093.1:0-8693 GCA_037445855.1 Chloroflexota bacterium
CGCGGCAAGCCGCAAACCGTTACGGCGATGAAATTAAAGTACGATCCCGCCGAGCGCCCGATGACGTTTCAGATTTACGGTTACGACGAAGACCTGCTCGTCGAAACCGCGATTCGTCTGCAAGACCTCGGACCAGATATTATCGACATCAACATGGGCTGCTACGTCAAGGATATTGCGCGGCGCGGCGCGGGCTCTGGCATGTTGCTCTATCCCGATAAGATCGCGCGCGTCTACTCGCGTCTGTCGAAATCGCTGCGCGTGCCGGTCACCGGCAAGATTCGGCTGGGCTGGGACGATAGTAAGCGTAACTATGTTGAGGTCGCCAGGATTCTGGAGGACAACGGCGCGCGGCTCATCGCGGTGCATGGGCGCACCAAGGCGCAGGCGTACCAGGGCAGCGCCGATTGGGACGCGATTGCCGAGGTGAAGCAGGCGGTCAAGATTCCGGTGCTGGGCAACGGCGACGTGCGAACCGTCGCCGACATCGCGCGCATCAAGGCGCACACCGGCTGTGACGGCGTGATGATCGCGCGCGCGGCAATCGGCAATCCGTGGATTTTTGCGCGCAAGGACCGCGACCAGGTCACGCCGGCGGAAAAGATCGCCGTGATGCGCCGCCACCTCGCGCTGAACCTCGATTTCTACGGCGCTCAACTGGGTTTGCTCCTCTTCCGCAAGCACGCCGCGCGGTACGTGCAGAATCTCACCGGCGAAGAGAAACCGCGCGTCGAACTTTTTGCGGTGAACACCCTCGCCGAGTTTGATCGAGCCGTCGCCGAACTTGAAATCCTCTCGCGTGTCGCGGAGCCGGCGTGACACTCACGCTCTCCGACGCCGACCGCGCGATGCTCACCGGCGCGCGCGGACCCGCCGCGCAGATGGCGATGTCGATTGTCGTCCGCATGGCGGACGTGTTTGGCGCGCGCGAGTTGATGGACATTACCGCCGCGCACATCGACAGCACGATCTATATCGGCGAAGCCGGAATGGAGTTTGCCGAGCGACTCGCCGGTCTTGGCGCGCGCGTCGCGGTGCCAGCGACGCTCAACGTCAGCGGACTCGACGAGCAGCACTGGCAGGAATGGGCGGTATCGGCGGACTGGGCGCGCAACGCGCAACGACAAATGATCGCCTATCAAAGCATGGGCGCGGAACCCACGTGGACCTGCGCGCCGTACCAGACCGCGATGAAGCCGCGTTTCGGTCAGCAGATTTGCTGGGGCGAATCGAACGCGATCGCGTTTGCCAACTCTGTCATCGGCGCGCGGACGGAACGCTATCCGGACTTGCTCGACATTTGCTGCGCGATCACCGGGCGCGTGCCCGCGTACGGCTTGCACCTCACCGAAAATCGCGCCGGCGAAATCCTCATGCGATTGATCGATATTCCCCTTGCTGTTCAGCGCGACGATTCGTTCTACCCCGTACTCGGTCACTTGATCGGCAAACTCGCGCAAGACCGCATCCCGGTGATCGATGGCTTGGCAGTTCAGCCGACCGAGGATCAGCTCAAGGCGCTCGGCGCGGCAGCGGCATCGTCCGGCACGGTCGCGCTCTTTCACATCGTCGGCGTGACGCCGGAAGCGCCGACGCGCGACGCGGCATTTCAAGGACGCGCGCCCGCGCAATCAATCGATGTGACGATAGACGCGCTGCGCGCGGCGCGCCGCGAGCTAACGACCGCCGACGGCGAGCAACTCGATATGGTCGTGCTGGGCAGCCCGCATTTTTCGCTCGCCGAATTCAAACAGCTCGCGCCACTTGTCGCCGGCAAGCGTGTACATCCGCGAGTGCAATTCCTCGTCACCTCATCGCGTGCGATGACGCTGCTCGCCCAGCAAGCCGGCGATCTCGACGCGCTGAAAGCGTTCGGCGGCAAAGTGACGGTCGATACGTGCATCCTTGCTTCGCCGATGTTGCCGCCGGCAATCAAAACGCTGATGACCAACTCCGGCAAGTACGCGTACTATGCGCCGGGGATGCTGAACGCGCGCGTCACGTTCGGCTCGCTCGCGGACTGCGTGCAGTCGGCGGTGGAAGGACGCGTCGTGAGAGATGAATCGGCGTGGGCAGGTTCAACTTCCCCGCTTTCCTTCGTTTCCCAGAGTAGAGCGGGAGATGAAGGGAATCACGGAACTCGCGTTGTGATTCCCGGCTCCGCGGTGGGCGACGCGCTTGTGAGCAGCGAGCCGCTTTCATTTTGGGGCGGCTACGATTATCACACCGGCGAGATCATTGACCGCCGGCATCCGCTTGCCGGCGAAATCGCCGCGGGCAGAATCCTTGCGGTGCCGTTCACGCGCGGTTCGTCGACGACAAGCGCGGTGCTCCTCGAAGCGGTGCGCGCGGGGACCGCGCCGGCAGCCATCGTCACGACCGGCGTCGATTCGTTTTTCGCGCTCGCGTCCATCGTCGCGGGCGAAATGTACGCCAAGCCGATTCCCGTCGTCGCGCTCG
Organism: Chloroflexota bacterium; assembly: GCA_037445855.1. Taxonomy (GTDB): domain Bacteria; phylum Chloroflexota; class Anaerolineae; order UBA4142; family UBA4142; genus DAIDTM01. Next base: position 2,461 of record JBBIJS010000093.1, read on the forward strand.
CGCCGGCAGAATTTGCCCAACTTCAATCGGGTCAGCGATTGCGAATCGGGGAGGACGGCACTGTTTCATCGGACGACGATTTTGAATAGAAGGACACGATGCCTGGGAATGCCTACCCACGATCAAGGCGCCGACCCTCATCCTTATGAGTTTTGACAGTCAAAATCGGTAATTCATATTGAGGAGAAGGCGTTCTCTAACGCCGTTTAACGGTCGCGCAAGAGAGCGCTCCCTCCTCGATTACCGAATTTGAGAATCAAAATTCATTAGGGCAGCAATGCTCAAGTTGTGCTGTGGTGAATGTGCGCCTGTTAGCGGAGCGGATTCCGGGCGCCGAGCTTTACTTGGTGCGGGGCGGTCGGCACATGTTCTTTATCGAGTTTCGGTCTGAGGTGGACCGGGTTGTGAAAAAATTCCTGGCGCGTCATCCGCTTTAGCGTTCTCTGCGGTGGCAGAATGACAATGAGCAAAAAGCAGATTTTCGCCGTTCTCGGATTCCTCGGCATGATCGCCTACGCGACGCGCCGACGCTGGCTGGCGCGCTGGCTGCGCTTGCCCCGCGCGCGCTACGGCGTCGCGGCCGAGCATGGCATTCGCATTCCAATGCCGGACGGCGTCGCGCTGGTTGCCGATCACTATTTTCCAAAATCGCGCGACGCGTTTCCGACGATCCTGATCCGTACGCCGTACGGGCGCGATCTGCGCGGTACGACGCTCGGCGTTCTGCACCTGTTCGTCGCGCAGCGGTTTGCCGAGCGCGGCTATCATGTGATCGTGCAGGATGTGCGCGGTCGGTTTGATTCCGAGGGCGCGTGGGCGCCGTTCGTCAACGAGGCGCGCGATGGGCGCGCGACGCTCGATTGGATTGCGCGCCAACCGTGGTTCAACGGTAAGCTGGGAATGTGGGGACCGAGCTACGAGGGCTATGTCCAGTGGGCGGCGGCGGTCGATGCGCCGGACTTTTTGAAAGCGATCGTACCGAGCATTACTGGCTCGCAGATCAATCCGTACACCGGCAGCGCCTTCGGGCTGGACGGGATGTTGCGCTGGATTGCCAACCTCGATCAGAACGGTCGCGACCCGAGAAAGATCTGGAGCGCGCTCGTTCGATCGCTGAATCCGCAAGCGCACGAACGCGCGCTCGCGCCGGCGTTTGAGCATTTGCCGCTCGGTGAATCGGATCAACTGGTGGTCGGGCAATCTCTGCCGCATTATCGCGCGTGGTTGGACAATCCGCGCAGCGACGCCGCGTTCTGGAAATCGATCTACCACGGCGAGCAGATGGATCGCGTGAACGCCGCGGCGCATTTTGTTTCGGGTTGGCACGACATCCTGTTGTACCAGTTGCTGATCGATTACCAGGCGCTGCGCGCGGCGGGACATGCGCCGTATTTGACGATTGGTCCCTGGCGTCATTTAGATGTTGCCTGCGCGGAAGAGAGTCTGCGCGCGGGCATAACGTGGTTCGACGCAACGCTCAAAGGCAATCGCCGGCGGTTGCGCGCGAACCCGGTTCGCCTCTTCTTGATGGGCGCGCATCAGTGGCGCGAATTTCCGGACTGGCCCCCGCCCGCGCGAACAACGCGCTTGTATTTGGGCGATCGAAAAAAACTCGCGCTGGAACTGCCGGCAGCCGATTCGCCCGCGGATCGCTATCGCTACGACCCGGCTGACCCAACGCCGGCGCTCGGTGGACCGCTCTACCAACCCGATGCCGGTCCGCAAGACAATCGCCCACTGGAAGCGCGCGCGGATGTGCTGACGTACACGACGCCGCCGCTTGCAAACGATGTCGATGTGATCGGCTGGGTGAAGTTGGAACTCTTCGCGCGTTCCAGTTTGCCGCACGCCGATTTCTTTGGGCGGTTGTGCGACGTGTATCCCGATGGGCGCTCGATCAATATTTGCGACGGATTGTTCCGCGTCGAGCCGGGGAACGCCGCGCCGCAAGGCGATGGCAGTTTGCGAATTATGATCGAACTGTGGGCGACCGCGCAGCGATTCCTGCGCGGTCATCGGCTGCGCCTCCAGGTCTCCAGCGGCGCGCACCCGCGTTGGAATCGCAACCTGGGGACCGGCGAGCCGCTCGCGACCGCGACGCAGATGGTCCCCGCCGAGCAAAGCATCTACCACGACGCGGCGCATCCATCCGCGCTCATTTTACCTCTCTGGGGAGCTGATTCATTCGTATGGAGAATTTAATTGGACTGCTTGGAGTTTTCGTCGCGGGCGTCATTGCCGGCGCCATCAATTCGGTCGCGGGCGGCGGGAGTCTGATTTCGTTCCCGTCGCTCGTCGCGTTTGGAATGCCGGCAATTCTAGCGAACGCGACGAACACCGCCGCGATGTGGCCCGGCGCGCTAAGCAGCGCGGTGGCATACAGTCGCGACACGCGACCGGACCGCAAATTGCTGTTGACGCTCTTCTTGCCGAGCTTGGTCGGGGGCTTGCTCGGCGCCATCGTACTGGTCATCACGCCGCCGGAACTCTTTGATCGCGTGGTGCCGTTCCTTGTCCTGTTTGCCACGCTGTTGTTTGCGTCACGCGATCTGTTGGATCGGCTGATCAAGCGCGGCGCTGCCGAGGAACACGTCTCGACGCTCGGGCGCGTCTGGGGATTCCTTTTTCAACTGTTCGTTGCGACCTACGGCGGCTATTTTGGCGCGGGCATCGGTATCCTGATGTTGGGTTCGCTCAGTGTGATGGGCTTGCGCGACATTCATCGGATGAACGGATTGAAGACGGTGCTCGCCACGCTCATCAACGTCATCGCGTTTATCTATTTTGCGCTGCGCGGGCTGGTCGTTTGGAATATCGCGATCGTGATGGCATTGGGCGCGATTCTGGGCGGATTCGGCGGCGCGCGGCTTGCCAAGCGCGTCGATCAGCGCGTCTTGCGCTTCTTCGTCATCGCGGTTGGCTTGGTCGTGTCGGCGTGGTTTTTCTTCAAGCTATGAGCGCGCTGCCGCCGGTGCTAATGACCTCAGAGCCGGGTTCATTCGCGCACAGCACGTTCGCCGTGCGCCACCCGCAGTTGCTCGACGACCTGATCGCGTGGAACGATTATCCGCCGGAGATCGTCGCCGCGCTGCGCGCTCTGCGCGCTGAAATCTTCGGCGTGATTCTGCCGCTGCGCGAAGACGCGTCCGATCAAGCGGATTGGAATTCCAGTGTGCGTGAGCAGCGCAAGTCCTGGCTCGATGCGCCCTGGTATTGGGCGGAGGCATATTTCTGGCGGCGCATCCTGGAAGCGGTGCGTTACTTTCAGCCCGGCGCGTTCTTTCGCCGCGATCCGTACGCGCGTCAGAAGGAACGCGAATACGAACCGACCGCCGCACCGCGCGCGCTGCTCGCGCGTTTACAAAACTTGCCGGCGCGTGACGCGGAGGCGTTCGACGCGCTGATGCGCGCTAGTTTGTGGGGCAATCGCACCGACTTGAGCTACGCAGAGGTGCGGGACGATTCAACCGACGCGCGCGCGGGCGAGCGCGCCAATGTGATGGTGGACGATACGGCGCGGGTTTGGCAACACGTGGAGCCACGCTGCGCCCGGATCGATTTCATCAGCGACAACGTGGGACCGGAATTACTTTTCGATCTGGCGCTGGCGGATTTTCTGCTGCGCGGCGGATTCGCCGGGCAAGTTGTTTTTCACCTCAAGCCGCAGCCGTTCTTCGTGTCCGACGCGATGATTTCGGATGTGCGCTTGGCGCTTGCGGCGTTGGCGGAATCCGGCGCGCCGGAGTTGCGGCAGTTCGCGCGCCGGTTGAACCGGGCGATCGATGAGAAGCGTTTCGTTTTGATCGACCATCCATTTTGGGTGACCGGTAATTTTTTCCACGCGCTGCCGCCGGAGCTGAGGGCGAATCTGGCGCGGGCTGACTTGGTGATCTCGAAAGGCGATGCGAATTACCGGCGGCTGGTTGGTGATTGCCACTGGGACCCGACGACGCCATTTGAATCTGCCGCCGGCTATTTTCCGGCAACGCTCGTCGCGCTGCGGACGCTGAAAGCCGAGTTGATCGTGGGCTTGCGGCAAGGGGAGGCGGAACGATTCCAGGCGCAAGACCCGGCGTGGCGCGTAAATGGCAAGCGCGGCGTGATTCAATTCTTGCGGAAATGAAGCGCGCCGCGCGTGATATGTTCAACCTTGCGCAGGTTCAACCAACCTTCGCAAGGATAGTTGTGGCAAACGTTCTCTACTTGGTTGGCGTGCCGATGTCCGTCACGCGGATGAAAAAGAGTTGCGTCTGCTTACTCTGAGCGTCCTGCGCGATGACGATCATCAGCGCATTGCTTTTGCCGGAGACAGTCTGCTCGAACACGCAGATGCCGCCGCCCGCGCTGGTTGTGCCGGAGCTGGCGCTGCAACCGCCGGTGTTTTGGGAATCCCAGCCCGCGGATTTCATTCGATCCGGGGTATAGTAATTCACCACGTCTTGCGGCGTCTGGCTGGTCGAGTAGGCGATGAAATCAAAGTTGCCCTGCGTCATCGCTTTGACCGCCACTTGAGCCGCGATCGGCAGGTCGATATTGAGTTTCGTCATCCCATTCATCTTGGGGACGTCACTCCACAGATCGGCGACGGTGCCGGCGGGCTTGCCCCCGCTGACGGCTTGATTGACGACCGAGTCCAGCACGCCGCAGCCCAATGCCGCGACGAGCAGTGTCGCGCTGAGCAAAAGCACGTATCGTGTTTTCATGATGCACTCCTTTTCTGAGTTTCAATCGGCATTCGGGCTGATTGAATGGATCGAATCCTACCACACTTCCGCCAGATATTCAACCGCGGTTTTTCGTTTTCGCCCGCGCCATAGCATTCTTTGAGGGTAACCGTTCAGTAGGGGCGAGGCATTCGCACGCTCAGCTATTTCATCTGGCACGGTCAGCATATACCAACCAACCTTTCCAGCACTCCCGGTTTGGCGAATGCCTCGCCCCTACGACGACGCGGCGTCACCTGAACAGTTATCTTTGAGGAATCGATTTATCCATGTCATTACTCCGCAATCGTTCTTTGATCGCCGCGACGTTAGGGCATTTCAGCGTCGATATGTATTCTGGAATGTTGCCGCTGATCCTGTTGGTGCTGACTGACCCGCTGGGTCTCTCGTACGCCCAGATCGGTTTCGCGTCGATGACGTACAGTCTCGCGTCATCGCTTAGTCAGCCGTTCTTCGGCTGGCTGGGTGACCGGCGCGGCAGCCGTCCGATGGCGGTGATTGGCGTTGCCGCGATCGCGATGACCGTGGGGGTGATGCGTTTCGTCGATCAGTACGCGGTGCTGCTCGTCCTGGCTTTGATTGCCGGACTGGGCTCCGCCGCGTTTCATCCGCAAGGCGCGACGCTCGCCGCGCAAACGCCCGCAGCGCAGCGCGGCAGCGCGGCATCGATCTTCATGCTCGGTGGAAATACCGGCTACGCGTTCGGTCCGATTCTGGGGACGGCGGCGTTCGCGCTGGCGGGTGGGTTCATGCCGGAGATGCTGGCGCTCGTGGGATTGGGACAAGCCGCGGTGGTGTTCTGGGCATTGTCGGCGCAACATCGGGACTGGCGCGACCAGGTCTCTTCCGTTGCGACCGGCGTGACGGCGCGCGCGGCGGGGAGCGTGATCGTCACGCTTGGGCTAGTGATCTTTTTCCGTTCCTGGGTTCAATCCACCGTCTCGACCTACATTCCGCAAGTCTACAAAGCGCAAGGATTCTCGAACGCCGAAGCGAGCAATGTCCTCTTTGCGATTTTGCTGCCGCTCGCGATTGGCGGTCTGATCGGCGGGACGCTGTCCGATAAGATCGGTCGGCGGTTCGTGCTCATTGTGTCGACCGGCTTGATCGGGCCAGCACTGTGGGGAATGTTGCATATCGGCGGCGCGGCGGGATTCATCCTGGGACCCATCCTCGGAGTCGCCATCGGCGCATCGCTGCCGGTGACCTTGGTGATGGCGCAAGGTCTGATCCCGCGTGGGCTGGGGTTGATGTCCGGCGTTGTCCTGGGATTTACGTTCGTCGCCGGCGCGATCGGCGTTGGGGTCAGCGGCATCTTCGCCGACCAGGTGGGGCTGATGCCGGCAATGTCGATCAATGCGATTCTGCCGCTCCTCGCGGCGGCGCTCGCGTTCTTGTTGCCGGATGATCGACCGAATGCTGGGGCAGCCACGTAGGGCTGCCCCTACGAAATAAATGCGATTCTGCCGCTCCTCGCGGCGGCGCTCGCGTTCTTGTTGCCGGATGATC
>JBBIJS010000093.1:8793-10758 GCA_037445855.1 Chloroflexota bacterium
GACCGAATGCTGGGGCAGCCACGTAGGGCTGCCCCTACAAAATCAATTCCATCTGCCGCGCGGTTCCGCTTTCAATCAGGTTGTGTGCGCCGATGCCAACGAGCCGCAGCGCGCGACGCCGATCCCAATGTGCGCGGAGCAACCGCAGTGCGCATGCGCGAATCTCGGCGGGGTCGGCGGTGGGCGCGCGCAGCGTAGCTTGCCGCGTGATCGTCGTGAAATCGGCATAGCGCAACTTGAGCACGACGGTACGCGCGACGAATCCCTCGTGCTCCAATGTGCGTGCGACTCCCTCACTCATCGCGGTCAGCCATTTTTCGATTTGCGCGACATCGCGCGTGTCGCGGTCGAAAGTATTTTCCTCGCTGATCGATTTCGGCTTCGACTCGGTCACGATCGGCGAATCGTCTTGCCCCCGTGCGGACTCGTGAAGGTACAGCCCCCATTTGCCCAGCGCCGCACGCAGTTCGTTCACCGGCACGTTCGCGAGATCGCCGATGGTTTTGACATTCCAGCGCGCCAACTTGGTCCGCGTCACTCTGCCCGCGCCGGGTAATTTCTCAATCGGCAGCGGCGCAAGAAAGGCGCGCTCATCTCCGGGTGGGACGACGATGAACCCGCGCGGCTTGACGGTATTGCAGGCGACCTTGGAAACCAGTTTGTTGCTCGCGACCGCAATCGTGCAATCCAACCCAATTTCATTCTTGATGCGCTGTTGGATTCCGCGCGCCACGTGCGCCGCATCGCGCGCGGGCTCGATTTCGACATACGCTTCGTCGATCGACACCTGCTCGACCAAGGGCGATGCCGCGCGCAGGATTGCCATGACGCGCCGCGAGTACTCGGAATAAACGTGATGGCGAACCGGAACGATGATCGCTTGCGGGCAGAGCCGCGCGGCTTGAAACAGCGGCATTGCGCTGTGGACGCCGAAACGGCGCGCTTCGTACGACGCGGTCGAGACGACGCCGCGGCCGCGCGGGTTGCCCATCGCGACGATCAGCGGCTTGCCGTTGAGTTCGGGGTTGAGCAGGACCTCGACGGAGGCGAAGAACGCGTCGAGGTCGAGGTGGATTACTTGGCGCATCGCCAGTTCACCACAAAGGCACGAAGACACAAAGAAGAATTCTTCGTGGCTTTGTGTCTTTGTGGTTCATTTCTGTACTGCCCACACTTTTCCGGCGCGCGCCGGCAATTGGATCCCGCGTGCGAAGCCATCTTGCACGATCATCTCTTCCTGCCTCCATTCCTCGACGAGACGCGCGCCATTCGGAACGAGCGGATCGACGCGCAAATCAAGCATGATGTCCTCGCGCCCCGCGTTGAGCGTGACAATGACGGTCTCGCCTTCGTAATGCCGCGCGAACGCATAGACCTTGCCGTTCGCGTGAAGCGTCGTCAGCGCGCCGCGCCGCAGCGCGACGTATTTCTTGCGCAGCGCGGTCAGCCGCTGGGTCGCGTCCAGCATCTCGCGGTTGACGCGACCGGGATGCCAGATCATCGCGCGGCGCGAATCCGGGTCGTGGCGTCCTTCCATCGCGATCTCATCGCCGTAATAGAGCATCGGCGCGCCGGGATAGGTGAACATCGTCAGCAGCGCGAGACGAAGCGCGCTCGCGTCGCCGCGGGCGATGCTGAGAAAGCGCGCGGTGTCGTGGCTGTCGAGCAGGTTCAACTGCGCGTAGACGATGTCGTCCGGATACCAGTGCAGCATCTCGTCCAGCGTGCGCGCAAATTCGCCGGCTTCGATCGGGCGCACCGCGCCGTACGAATGTTCTTGCAGCAGGTCTCGGTTCGTCGCGTCCGGCTCGGTGAAGAACGCGAGACACGCGCGCGTAAAGGGATAGTTCATCACCGCGTCGAATTGGTCGCCCGCCAGCCAGCGATCGGCGCGCTGCCAGATTTCGCCAACGATGTACGCGTCCGGGTTGATCGCTTTGACGCGGCGGCGGAACTCGCGCCAGA
>JBBIJS010000094.1:0-1515 GCA_037445855.1 Chloroflexota bacterium
CATTTGACCTGCGCTGGCTCTCAAGGTAGAATGGAAGCAATGACAGATGACACATTGCAAATGACTAACGACTAACGTCCAACGACTACAATGCGTTTTGACATTTTCACCCTCTTCCCGGAAATCTTTGCCGGCGCGTTCGACGAGAGCATCCTCAAACGCGCGCGCGACGCGCGCCTGCTGGACATCGCGCTGCACGATATCCGCGCGCACACGACGGACAAGCATCACGTTGCTGACGACACGCCGTACGCTGGCGGCGGCGGGATGGTGATGAAACCGGCGCCGGTCTTCGCGGCAGTGGAGTCTGTGTTGGGGGTGGAAGTTGGACGTTGGAAATTGGAAGATGGAAGCGCACCGCCGTCTCCAACCTCCAACCTCCAATCTCCAACTTCCAGTTCCCAATATCCAGTTCCCATCATCCTGCTGACGCCGCAGGGGCGCGTGTTCGATCAAACGATCGCGCGCGAACTCGCGCAGCACGCGCGCGTCGCGCTGATCTGCGGACATTACGAGGGCGTGGACGAGCGCGTGCGCGAGCATCTCGCGACCGACGAAATCTCGATTGGCGATTACGTCTTGACCGGCGGCGAAATCCCGGCGATGGTGATTGTCGACGCGGTCGCGCGGCTGCTGCCCGGCGTCCTCGGCGACCCAAGCGCGCCGGCGCACGACTCGCACGCGTCCGGTCTGCTCGAAGGTCCGCAGTACACGCGCCCCGCCCAGTTCCGCGGCTGGACGGTGCCGGACGTTTTGCTATCGGGCAATCACGCGCAGGTTGCGGCGTGGCGGCGGCGCGAATCGCTGCGGCGCACGTTCGAGCGGCGACCGGAGTTGCTCAGCCGCGTCGAATTGTCGGACGCGGAACGCGAATTCTTGAAATCCTTGGGATGGAAGGAAAGCGACAAATAACAAGGCAAAAGTCGGGCGTTCCCACTTTTCACTTTTGCCTTGTTACTTTTGACTTGATTTGCGTCCACGCAGTTTCCATGCTATAATCCCGCCCGTTCGCAAATCGAGAATCATAATCCTGAAATTATCGAAGGGTGGTTTGAAGTGGATCTAGCAGCCGCACTCAACAAAGGCAAAGTGAATTCCAATATGCCCGAGCTCAAGCCGGGCGACCGGGTCAAGGTGCACACGCGTATCGTCGAAGGCGACCGCGAACGCATCCAGGTCTTTCAAGGGACCGTGATGCGTCTCCGCAAAGGCAAGGGCGCGAACGCGAACTTTACGGTGCGCCGCGTCGCGTCGCATGGCATTGGCGTCGAGCGCACGTTCCTACTCCAATCGCCGCGCGTGGAGAAGGTCGAAGTGGCGGGGCACTCACACGTCCGCCGCGCGCAACTGTACTACCTGCGCGGCCGCCACGGCAAAGCCGCGCGCATGCGCGAGAAGCGCAGCGCGGAAGTGGCAGCGCCCGAAGCCGCCGAAGCGCCGGCGGAAGAATAAATCGAACATAGACAACGAAACCGCAAAATCACTGAGCGAGTGAGTTTGCGGTTTTTTGTTTGG
>JBBIJS010000094.1:1615-10688 GCA_037445855.1 Chloroflexota bacterium
CGCGCCACCTCGCGCGCATCGCCGGCGTCGACGAAGCCGGGCGCGGCGCGTGGGCAGGTCCGGTCGTCGCCGGCGCGGTGATTCTGCCGCGCGCCCGTCGTATCAACGCGTGGTGGACGGACGCCGCGCTGCGCGATCTCGCCCACGCGCGGGACTCGAAACTCCTCTCGCCCGCGCAGCGCGAACGATTAGTCAAGCCGATTCGCGCGGCGGCGCTCGCGTCCGCGACCGGACTGGCGACGCGCGAAGAGATCGACGCGCTGGGCATTGTGCCGGCGACGCGGTTGGCGATGCAGCGCGCAATCGACGCGCTGGGCGTCGCGCCGGATGCGCTGCTGATCGATGCGGGCGTGGGGACGCGCGGCAGTCCGCCGCTGCCCATCTTCGCCGCGCCGCAGAAATCGATCATCCACGGCGATCAGATTTCGCTCTCCATCGCGTGCGCATCGATTCTCGCCAAGATCGCGCGTGACCGGCTGATGGTGGAGCTGGACGCGCGGCTGCCCGGCTACGGCTTGGCGCGGCACAAAGGGTACGGCACGGCGGCGCATCGCGCGGCGCTGGAAACGCTCGGCGCATCGGTAGAGCATCGCGTGAGTTTCGCGCCGGTAAAGAACTTGAACCACGAAGGCACAAAGACACAAAGCGAGAAAACCGTTTGACGCACGCGCCCGCCGGAACCGCGCCTTCAAAATGAGAGACCTGGAAAGTTCGCGTTCAGCGAAAACCTTCCAGGTCTTTTCAATCTTCGTGCCTTTGTGTCTTTGTGGTAATTCAGTTCAGCAGCGGCTTGAGGTGCTGCTCGATTTCTCCCGCGGTGACTGGTCCTTCCACGCGCCAACTAATCACCCCGTTCTTGTCGATCAGGAAAACCCACGGCTCGGTCGTCAGCCCAAACGCCTTCATCGCTACATCCAATTGAAACCCATTGGCTGCCGGGTTGGGCAAGCCGGAGTACACCTCGACGTGGATGAAATTCGCGGCGTCGCCGTTCTGCTTTTGCGCCGCGCTCACCACGTCGTACGCCGGACCGCACATGCGCGTCTGGCAAAACGCCGGCGTCGCGAACAGCAGCACCGTCGGCTTGCCGCTGGTGATCGCCTGCGCGAGACTCACGCGATAGAGCGCCGGGTTCGGCGTCGTCGCCGACGAAAGTTGTTTTAGATCGTTGCCGACATCCGCGGCGGTGCGCGTCTTGAGCGCGGGCGCGCGCATCCCCGGCTTGAGCGTCGGCGAATCCGCGACCACGCGAAAGCTGAGGCGCTGATCGGTCGTCGTGCCATCCGGCAGGCGCGCTTGCACCTCCACGCCCCAATCGCCGGCGCGCTTGAACTCGCGCTCGTGTGCGTAGTAGGTCGTCAAGCCGTCCGGCGTTTGATAGCGCACCGCGTCCGCTTCCGATTCGACGGTGGGCTTGGCTGGATCGCTCAAATCGAAGTAGCGAAAATGCACTCCCGCGTCGTGAATCATCCCTTTAACCGGATCGATCAAGCCGACCGCGAAACGATTCTGCCCCACGATCAACTCGGACGGCACGATGACGACCTGCAGCGACGGTGGCGCAGCCGTTGGCGGAGTCGGCGCGGTGACGCTCGGGCTGCTGCACGCCGCGAGCAGCAACCCCGCGAGCGTCAGCACCAAGATTCTCTTCATCTCGAATCCTCCATTTTATTCTACGCCCGTGCGCCGCGCGCGGTCGCGCTGAAATGATGCAGGTCTGGATCGGCAAGCGCCCCTCCAGACCTGGATTCAAAAGCGTAGATGAGCATACCCATTTCTGTGGCGCCGGCGGCTCACCGGCGGGCTGCCAGCCCGCCCTGCGGGAATCACCCGTCAAATCGCGTTCGGATCGCGCAGAAACTTGACCGCGGTCAGAATCATGATCTTGAAATCGAACCACAGCGACCAATGCTCGATGTAATACAAATCGTACTTGGTGCGCTCCCAGATCGACGTGTCGCCGCGCAAGCCGTTCACCTGCGCCCAACCGGTGATGCCGGCTTTTTCGCGATGGCGTTCCATATAGCGCGGCACGAGTTGCCGGAACTGCTCGACGAACACCGGGCGCTCCGGGCGCGGTCCCACCAGACTCATATGCCCAAGAAAGACGTTGATGAAATTCGGCAGCTCGTCGAACGAATATTTGCGCAGCCAGCGCCCGATGCGGGTGCGGCGCGGATCGTCCTTGGTCGCCCACACCGGGCCGGTTTCCGCTTCTGCGTCTGCGCGCATCGAACGAAACTTGAAACACGGAAACGGCGACGCGTCCAGTCCCATCCGTTCTTGTGAAAAGATCGCCGGACCCCGCGAGTCCAGTTTGACGAGGAGCGCGATCAACAGCAGCAGCGGCGAAATGAAAACCAGGATGATCGCGCTGCCGATCATATCGACGATGCGCTTGAGCGTCAGCCGCCAGCCGCGCAGCGCGACATCCCGCATCGTCAAAAGCGGCAAGCCGTTCAGGTCGCCCACGTTGACCTCGGACGCCATGATCTGAAACACGTCCGGGAAAACCTTGATGCTGACGCGCCCGTCCTCGCAGCGCGAGATCACCGAGAGCAACTCGTTGTGCGACGCTTCGGGCAGCGCGATGATCACCTCGTCGATGGCGTGCGCCGTCACGACGGTTCCCAATTCGTCGGTGCGTCCCAGCACCGGCAAGCTGAACACGATTTGCCCGGCGCGCTCGTCGTCCAGGAAACCGATCGGGCGATAGCCCAGCGACGGCGAGCCGCGAATTTTCTCCAGAATCAAATTGCCGGCTTCACCCGCGCCGACGATCAACACTTTCGATTCGCCCCAGTCGCGCGCATACAGCGACGAGCGCAGGGTGTGATGCACGATGCGCCCGAGCCCTACCAACACGAGCGCGAAAAACCAAAAGAGGACGATCATAATGCGCGGGTAATCGACTTCGGTGCGATAGATGAACGCGGTAAGCGCGACGCCGGTGATCACGCCGATGGACACCGCCGGCAACAGCGCGTAAACTTCGTCGAGCCGCGACATGCCGCGCCGCAGATGGTACAATTTATAGAAAAAGAAAACGACGATCAGCGCGGCGGCGCTCAGCACCATCATGCCGACGTAATTGCTAAACGGAAGGATGATCTGGTTGGGATTGCCATCCAGCGGACGGAGGAGGTACGCGATGCCAAACGCCAGGCACGTCATCACCGCGTCCAAACCGACGAGCGTCAGCGCAAAGAGAAGATTCGCCTGCCGCTTCATCGCGCGACCTCGGTCACGGGATAGATTTCCGACCGGTTGGGTGCGGGCGGCAGCGGCTGCATCATCTCGCGCACCAGTTTCATTCCGCCCTTGAGCGCCAGCCCGCCGACAATCGCGGCGCGCAGCGGCAGCGCGGTCGTGTGCGCGTAATGCTTTCGGTAGAAAATGTATGCGGCGCGCCAGAATTCGTACTGGGCGCGCGCCGAGCCGCGGCTCGCGGCGCGCTTGTAATGCAGCACCTGCACCGCCGGGTTGTAGTACACTTTCCAGCCGCGCTGCTTGACGCGCAGCGCCAGGTCGAGGTCTTCGCCGTACATAAAATAGGTTTCGTCGAGCAAGCCGGCTTGCTGGAGCGCAGCGGTCCGCAGCAGCATGAACGCGCCGACGACGGAATCGACCTCGACGGTTTCATTTTCGTCAAGATAGGTAAGGTTGTAGCGCGCAAAGCGCGGGCTTGTCGGAAACCGTGCATCCAAACCGAGGACGTGGTAGATCGAATTGAGTGGATCCGGAAAACTGCGACGGCACGCCAGATCGAGGGTGCCGTCCGCCAGCACGAGCTTGGGACCGACGATGCCAGCGTCCGGATGCGCGTGAAAGAATTCGATCATGCACGCGAACGCGTCCGGCGGCAGCACGGTGTCGGGATTGAGCAGCAACAGGTACGCCGGCGGCGGATCGATCGCCCAAAGCGCGCGCAAGCCGAGGTTGTTGGCGTACGAGTAGCCGCCGTTGATCTTGCTCTCGATCACGCGAACGCTTGGAAACGCGGCGCGCACCATCGCCGCGCTGTCGTCGGTCGAGCCGTTATCGACGACGTAGGTCAGGAATGAAACGCCGCGATTGGCTTGCAGCGATTGCAGACAATCGCGCAGCCGCTCGCGGGTGTTGTAGTTGACGATGACAATGCCTAGATCGGTCACGGATTTTATTCTAGCACAATCCAAAAGGACGGTCAAACTTTTACCGCCGGCTACGTGCCACCTTTCCGCGCACGAAATCCCGCGCCCGCTTCGCCGCTTTCAACGCGTCGCGGGCATCCTCTTTCCTCGCGAACGCGCCTGGATAACGAATGATTACCGCCGGCTTTTTGAATCCACGCAGCGACGATTGCGTTCATAGACGACCTTGCCTCTCGTCACAATCTCGCATAGGAAAAAGTCGCCCATCGCGATATCCTCGCGGAAATATCGGCAAGTCTTGCGGTGTCAAGTCGACCGGTCGTCCACCGAGCAATGACGAAGGAATCCCGGAATGTGCTCTGACTCGAACTCGACCAGCACGTCAATATCGCTGCCTTTGGAAAAGTCGGCGCGCAAAACAGAACCAAACAGCGACAGTCGGACAACGTGATTGCGGCGGCGGAAATCCGCAACCAGGTCTTTTGGAATTTCAATTCGCTTTCGTCTGATCGCGCGCTTACTGAGGTTTGCTTTCATTTTCTGTAACCGTTCGGTAGGGGCGAGGCATTCGCACAATCAGCTATTTCATCTGGCACGGTCAGCATCTACCGACCAACTTCTCCAGCACGCTATACTGCACACGGGCACTCATTGCGGTTTTGGCAATCCCCCACTTTGGGAGTAGGGCGGATTCGTAATCCGCCCCCGCGAGCGGGATTGCGAATCCCGCTTACTCACTTCGCGGTCATAAAGCGCAATCCATGAGCGTGTCCGGTATAGGTTTGGCGAATGCCTCGCCCCTACGACGACGCGGCATCGCCTGAACGGTTACCATTTTCTCTCATCCTTCTCCACACGCGCTCCGGCGTCATCGGAATCTCGTTCATCCACACGCCCACCGCGTCGTACACCGCGTTCGCGACCGCCGGCGCGACGCCGTCGAGTGGAATCTCCGCGACGGCTTTCAAGCCAAACGGATGCGACGGTTCGAACGTCTGCACGAAAATCGTTTGCAACTCCGGCATCTCGTCCGCCGCGAAAATCTTGTAATCCCCTAACGACCTAACCACCGAACTACCTAAACTGTCGTACAGCATCTCTTCGCACACTGCGTAGCCCAGCGCCTGCGTCATCCCGCCTTCGATCTGCCCCGACGCGGTCACTGGATTGACGATTACGCCGCTGTCCACCGCCATCACGAGTTTCTCGACGGTGATCTGTCCGGTCTCCGTATCCACCAGCACTTGCGCGAACTGCGCGGCAAACGGCGGCGGCGATTTCGGCGACACGTACGACGCGACCGCCATGATCTGGAATTGATCCTTGTGATGCAGCGATTCGAGCGCGACGTCTGCGAGCGTTACAAAGCGTCCGTCGGGCGCGATGGCGCGCCTGTCGCGCAGTACCAAATCTTCTGGACGGATGACCGACGACGGAGGACGGAGGCTTGCGTCGTCCGTCGTCCGTCTTCCGTCGTTCAGCATTCTTGCCGCGACCTGCTTGATCTGCCCCGCCACTTGCTCCGCCGCTTTCACGACTGCGCCGCCGGAAATGTACGTCGTGCTCGACGCGTACGCGCCCTTGTCGAACGGCGTGAAATCGGTGTCGCTCGAATAAACGAGAATGTCGTCAATCGGGCAGCCGAGAATTTCCGCGGCGAGTTGCGCCAGCACCGTGTCCGAACCCGTGCCGAGGTCCGTCGCGCCGACGAGCAGGTTGAACGAGCCGTCGTCGTTGATCTTGATCGACGCGCCGCCCATATCGAGGTACGGAATCGCCGTGCCTTGCATCACGCACGCGATGCCTTGCCCGCGGCGCAAATGGGGCTTGCCGGGAACAACATGCCAATCTTCGACGGATGACGGACGACCGATGACGGACAAGTGTCTTCCGTCTTCCGTCCTTCGTCCTCCGTCGCTCTTCCACCCGATCGCCTTCGCCCCCTGTTCCACACATTCCGCCAGCCCGCACGTCTCGATCACCTCCGGGTGCGGCTCGCGTCCTTCGCTCCATGCCTTCGAGGTCGGCAACTCGTCGCCGGTCTTGACCGCGTTCTTCAAACGAAATTCCAGCGGATCGAGATTCAGCGCGCGCGCGATCTTTTCCATATGCACTTCGAGCGGGAAGAAACCTTGCGGCACGCCATAGCCGCGGTACGCGCCCGCCGGCGGCGTGTTGGTGTAAACGACGTGCGCGTGGAACTTGATGTTCGGCGCGTTGTACAGCCCCATCGATTTCTGTCCGGTGTTGCCAGTCACCGTCAGCGCGTGGCAGCCGTACGCGCCCGTGTCGGACCGCGCGTACATCTCGTTCGCGACGATCGTACCGTCGTTCTTGACGCCGGTCTTCATCCGCACGCGCATTGGATGGCGCGAACGCGCGGCGATGAATTCCTCTTCGCGCGTGTACTCGAATCGCACTGGGCGGCGCGTCGCAATCGTCAGATGCGCGGCGACATCTTCGATGAGCACTTCTTGCTTGCCGCCGAACCCGCCGCCGATGCGCGGCTTGATGACGCGGATGCGTTTCGCCGGTAGACCGAGCACCGGCGCGAGGATGCGCCGCGCATGAAACGGTACTTGGGTCGAGGTGCGAATCACGAGGCGGTCGTCTTCGTCCCAGTACGTCACGACGACGTGCGGTTCGATGCTCACCTGCTGCACCTTCGGTACAACGTACTCGTCTTCAAAGATTCGGTCGGCTTGTTTGAATCCCTCTTCGATATTGCCGATTTCGATTTCGATTTCCGCCGCGAGATTTTTCGATGGATCGGATTCCGCGAAATTCACGTACTCGGGTTCGTCGTGGATGCGCGGCGCATCCGGCTTCATCGCATCGCGCATATCCAGCACCGCTGGCAGTTCTGCGTACTCGACCTCGATCAACTCCAGCGCGCGCAGCGCGATCTCTTCCGATTCCGCCGCGACGAACGCGACGCGGTCGCCGACGAAACGCACCTTGCTGTCGAGCGAGAACGAATCGAGCGGACCAGGGATCGGATCGGACTGACCGGCGGTGGAATAGACGACGCGCGGAATGTCCTGGTAGGTGAGCACCGCGTGAACGCCTTCCAGCGCGCGCGCTTTCGACACATCGATACGTTTGATACGCGCGTGCGCGACCGGCGACCAAAGCACTTTGGCGTAGAGCATCCCGCGCAACTCGATGTCGTCGGTGAACGCCGGTTTGCCTTGCACCAGTTTCACCGCGTCGACTTTGATCTCCGGCTTGCCGACGACGCGGGTTTCCGGAATGGCGGGCGCGACGACCATTGTGGGTGATTCGGTGATTAGGAGATTGGGTGATTCGGTGGTTAGGTAGTTGGGTGGCTGGGTGGTTGGCAAGGTAACTGGAACGCCTGATTGCCCCATCACCCCATCACCTAATTTCCAACTGTCTCCGCGTAGCCGTTGTGCTGCCAGAAGAACCGCCTGCACCGGCTTCAAATATCCCGTGCATCGGCACAAGACGCCGCTGAGCGCGTCACGCACCTGCTCATCCGTCGGCGTCAGCGTTTGATCGAGCAGCGCTTTGGCGGCGAGGATCATCGCCGGCGTGCAGTAGCCGCATTGCAGCGCGCCGGTTTCCACGAACGCTTGCTGAATCGGATGCAAACCTTCGGTGTGCTTCCACCCTTGCGCCGCGACTTGGCCCAGCGATTCGATCGTCGTGATGTGTTTACCCGCGGCTTGCGCGGCGAGCACCACGCAACTTGCCATGGGTTTGTGATCGATCAAAACCGTACACGCGCCGCATTCGCCATTCTCGCAGCCGTGCTTGACGCCGAAATAACCGTCGCGGCGTAGCGCGTCGAGCAGCGTTTCGTTCGGCGCGCTGTCCCAGATTTTGTTTTCGTTGTTGATGGTGAGATTGATTTGCATGCGGTATCGCCTCGTCGTCTCTGGCAGCGGGTCGAACTAATTACCTAGCGCGACCACGATCTGAATCGCGCCCCAGAGGAATATCGCGACAATCAAAAAATCAAGGCTGTAACGGATGCGGAGAAATTTCTTGCTGGCAAGCCGCGCCGTGGTGTGCACTTCGGTGAGGAGCGACGCGCGCAATTCAGGCGGCGACTGACGGCAGAACTGCGCGATAAAATCTTGCTGGCTCATTTGAGAAATCCTGCCGAAGAAGAACAACGTTCCGCCGGCGGAATGCCCTTTCAAGATGGGGCGCGCCACTTGCAGCGCAAAAAGGGTAGAGCATAAGAGCGCGCCAAAGGTCAGAATGGTCAGCCCGGCAACCAATCGATTCTGCATCGGCACGGAATTGGTCATGAGATTCGCGAGCGTACCGCGACTCAGCAGACTGACCGCGGTGGCAAACACCGTGTCCGCCGCGAGGATCAAACCGGCTTTCGTATCGCCGCGCGTGATTTGGTTTTCGATGAGGTCGTAGAGAAAAGCCGCCAGGTCTCTGATCTCGTCCGGCGGATTTTCTTTTTCCAAATCTTTCAGCTCAAGTGGTTCCATCAGTCGCTCCATCTTGCTGTAAGGTATCGATAAACACCTTTGCGCTCGCCAGCGAATAAGACTTACCTGCGAAGCACTCAGGCCGCGCGCTTCTTGCTTCCACTCTTCTGGCGCCTCACCGTGTAGGTCGCAATCCTTTCGGCGATCACTCTGGTCTTGCGCGTTTTGCTCGCGCGTTCAAAGGGCGTGTTCAGCGGGATAGCCAAAGGCAGCGCGTTTTTTGAGAAATGGCTAACGAAATCCACAATCGTGAAACCGACACCTCACGCGCGGCATCCGCCGCATTTTCACTCACGCTTTCTGCGCACGCGGCGGTAAGCGCCGCGGCGCGCAGCGCGCGTTCCAGTGTCTCATCCAGCGCGCGATGCGAGCGCTTCACCTCCCGGCAATTATACCACGAATCTCACGCCTCCAACATAAACATCTAGCACGGGGTGTAACCTTGGGGGCAGGTTTTCATAAACA
>JBBIJS010000095.1:0-8987 GCA_037445855.1 Chloroflexota bacterium
AGTTGTCAACTATAATGCTTGTTGACTCGGATTTGGATTGGCGTGACTGGTTCGAACGGTGGGAAGCAATGCAGAATTGCTACATTCCCCGGCGACTCCACCGGTTCGACCTGATGCTTCAGTGGGCTGCTTTGCTGCGTGAGGCGCAGACGCAGATCCTCGACCTGGGCTGTGGACCAGGCGCACTGTCCTTGCGCGCGCGCCAGCGCTATCCTAACGCTCGCGTTCTCGCTGTTGATGCCAATCCGATCTTGCTCACAATAGGACAGCATTCAACTAAGGAGACAACCGACCATCTGCAGTTTCTGCAAGTTGATATCCGTGAAGCTGATTGGTGGGCGGCTTTTGAGAGAACATTTGATTTGGTTTTGTCAGCTACTGCGCTGCACTGGCTGAGTGCAGCGCACCTTGCGCAAATCTACCGATCGATCTACCAGGTGTTAAAGCCGGGTGGCTGGTTCCTGAACTCCGATCACATCGCCAGTGATTATCCAGAAACGCAGAGCTACTACCGACAGATGTTGCAAGCGAACCAGCAGGCAGCCTTTCGTGAGACAGGAGCGGACGACTGGAATGGTTTCTGGCAGAGCTTGGCGGTCAAGCTGGGTCAGCCAAATTTGCAGGCGTCGCTGGGCGAGACCAAAATCTGGGAAGGAACTGATGACGGTCAGCCAAAGCAATTTCACATTAGCGTATTGCAGCAGAGTGGTTTCGAGCAGGTCGAGTTTCACTGGCAGGATTTGGGGGAAGCAGTCATAGGCGCGCGGAAGCCGTTGGCGCGGTAATGCCGATCTTCGAGAAGATGAACAACGCACAATACATCCTCTCCGTCCACGCCGGCAGTTCGCTCCTGGTTATGGTCGATAGTTGCTTCTTGGCGTAAATAGCGCGGCGCGGGCGTGGCGGAGAGAGCCAGCGTTTTCCGAATACATGAATCCAAAATCAGGAGATTGAATGTCTCGTCACCACATAACTCTCACCGTCAATGGTGATGCGCACGACCTCGACGTTGACGCGCGGCGCACGCTGCTCGACGTGCTGCGCGATGAACTGGAACTGCGCGGCACGCACTTGGGTTGCGGCACGGGCGACTGCGGCGCGTGCACGGTCTTGCTTGATGGCGAGCCAGTGGCTTCGTGCCTGGTTCTTGCGCCGGACGCGGACGGACGCGAGATCGTCACGGTGGAGGGCTTGCTCAAGAACGGCGAGCCGCACGCGGTGCAGCAAGCGCTCGTCGCGCACGGCGGCATTCAGTGCGGCTACTGCACGCCGGGCGTCGTCGTCTCCAGCGTCGCGTTGCTGAACAAGAATCCGCATCCGACGGAAAGCGAAGTGCGCGAAGCGATTGCGGGAAACTTGTGCCGCTGCACCGGTTACCACAAAATTGTTGAAGCGATTCTGGATGTTGGCAATGCCTAACCACCCAACCGCGCAGAGCGCGCAACTACCTAACCCCCCAACCTCCATCATCGGTCAGCGCGTCCCTAAACTCGATGCGATGGATAAAGCGACCGGGCGCGCCGAGTACGGGCACGATTTACATTTACCGGGAATGCTCTACGGCAAGATTATGTACTCCGGTGTGCCGCACGCGCGCATCGTTTCGATTGACGTAAGCCGCGCGAAAAAACTGCGCGGCGTGAAAGCGGTCCTCACCGGCGCGGACAACTTTGCTCACAAGTTCGGCTACGGCGCGGACAACACGCCGCTCAAGCGCGATAAAATCCGCACGCGCCGCGACGAGGTCGCCGCCGTCGCGGCGGTGGACGAAGAGACGGCAGAAGAAGCGCTCGAACTGATTCAAGTCGAGTACGCGCCGCTGCCCACGTTGTTCGATCCGGTTGCCGCGCTGGCGGAAGGCGCGCCGCTCGTTCACGAAGACAAGAAGAACAATCTGTTCACGCGCTACGACTATTCGCACGGCGATGCCGAGCGCGCGTTTGATTCCGCGGATGTCATCGTCGAAGGCGAATTTCAACTGCCGTACGTCGCGCATGGCGCGATGGAAACCGCGTTCGCGCTCGCGTCGTTCGATTTGCAGGGACGATTGACGCTCTGGAGCACGACGCAGATTCCGTTTCTCTTGCAGCGCGATTTGTCCGAGGCGCTCGGCATCCCGGGACGCGACATTCGCGTGATTCAACCGGCCATCGGCGGCGCGTTTGGACGCGGCTTGGACGTGTATCCATTCGAGCCAATCGCCGCGCTGCTCGCGAAAGCCGCCGGCAAGCCGGTGCGAATTGCGTTCACGCGCGAGGAAGAATTTATCGCGAACGCCGCGCGGCAGCCCGCGCTCATTCAAGCGCGCAGCGCGGCGAAACGCGATGGCACGCTTTGGGCGCGCGAAGCGCGGATGGTGCTCGACGCCGGCGCGTACGTTTCGTGGGGCGCGGTGACGCCGCTGGTGATGATGGAAACGACGGCGAGTTTGTACCGCGTGCCGCACGTCAAGTTTGTTGCCGATGTCGTCTACACCAACAATTTGCCCACTGGCGCGATGCGCGGCTATGGCAATCCGCAGTCCACGTTCTATGTCGAGACGCAGATGGATCAGCTGGCGGAAAAACTGGGTATGGACCCCGTCGAATTTCGCTTGAAGAACGCGAATGTTCCAAATTCCGAAACGCCGCAGGGATTGAAAATTACGAGTTGCGGACTGCGCGAGTGCATCACCGAAGCGGCGGAGCGAATCGGATGGGAACGACGGAAGGCGAACGACGAAGGACGGAAGGCGCAGGAAAATGTCGGTCATCCGTCATCCGTCGTCCGTCGAGGTTTTGGCATCGCCTGCACGCTCAACGTGGGCGGCGGCGCGCGGATTTATCGCAGCGATGGTTGCGGCGCGACGGTCAAGGTGGACGACTTTGGGCGCGTGACGCTAGTCACCGGCTCGACGGAAATCGGACAAGGTTCAGAGACCGCGCTTGCGCAAATCGTCGCGGAAGCGCTGGGCGTACTCATCGAAGATATCACCGTCATCAACTCGGATACGTCGATCAAACCCTGGGACGTTGGCACACACGCGAGTCGCACGACGTTTATCGCCGGCAACGCGGCATGGCTCGCCGCGAAAGATGCCAATCGGCAAATCCTCGCCGCAGCGGCGCAAGCCCTTGGTGTTGCGCCCGACGTGTTGGAGAGTCGCGATCGAATGATTCGCGCCAAGAACGATGCGAACAAAACCATCGCGTTTGACAAGGTCGTGCGCGGGATGCACTATCGTGAAGGCGGCGTCGTCGTGATCGGCGCCGGGTGGTACGATCCGCCGACCAAGTTGGTCGACAAGGACACGTACAAGGGCAACATCTCCGCGGCGTATGGTTTCGGCGCGCAAGCTGCAGAGATCGAAGTGGACATGGAAACGGGCAAGGTGCGCGTGCTGAAGATCGTCGCCGCCCACGACCTGGGTCGCGCGATCAATCCGATGTACGTCGAAGGTCAAATCGAAGGTGGAATTCAGATGGGCGTCGGCTACGCGCTCACCGAAGAATTGCTCGTGCGCGAAGGTCGCGTCCTCAATCCAACTCTGCTCGATTACCGGATGCCGACCGCGCTCGATATGCCGCAGATCGAAACTGTGATTGTCGAGACCGCCGATCCGGAGGGACCATTCGGCGCGAAAGGCGTGGGCGAGATGGGCGGTACGCCGACCGCGCCCGCGATTGCGAACGCGCTCTACGACGCGATCGGCGTGCGGATGTATCAAGTGCCGATGACCGCGGAGCGAGTCCTCAAAGCGATTCGAGAGAAGTATGAATCATCTTAAACTTAATCCTCATCTCCTGACTGTCCCCGCCTACGTGGGCGGCAAACCGATTGAGCAAGTGCAAGAAGAATACGGCTTGAGTGACGTGGTCAAGCTGGGTTCGAACGAGAATCCCTTGGGACCTTCGCCGCTCGCCGCCGCCGCATTCGCGGACGCGCTGAAAGATGCTCATCGCTATCCCGGCGTCGCCGATACGCAGCTGCGCCAAAAACTTGCCGCGCATTATACGCGCGCAGACGCGTCATTCGGTGAGGAAAATTTTCTGACGGGCAATGGATTGGGCGATGTGCTACGGATGATCGCGCACGCGTTTCTCTTCGACGGCGGCGAATCGATTTACTGCGATCCCACGTTCCCGCTCTATCCCATCTTCACGAAAATGTTCGGCGGCGTCGCGGTGTCCGTTCCCCACGCTAATTTTCGCTACAATCTGCCTGCGATTGCCGCTGCCATCACCGAGCGCACGCGCGTGATCTTCATCTGCAATCCGAACAACCCGACCGGCACGATCGTCACCCGCGAGGAGGTGGCGGCGTTCATGCGGCAGGTCCCGCCGTCCGCCGTCGTCGTGTTCGACGAATCGTACTTTGATTTCGTCGACGACGCGAATGCGTCGAACGCCATTGATTTCGTCACAGCGGGCTGTGACAATGTGGTTGTCCTGCGCGGCTTTTCGAAAATCTATGGCATGGCAAATCTACGCATCGGCTACGCGATTGGAACGCCGGCGATGATCCATTATCTCCACCACGCGCAGATTGTTTTCAATACCGGCGACCCGATCCTGCGCGCGGCAGCCGCGGCGCTGGACGATCGAGCGCATGTGGAGAAAACGCGCAAGTTGATCGCGGAGGAACGGCAGTTCCTGTATCGCGGCTTGGCGGAGCTAGATGTGAGCTACGTCCCCGCGCACACGAACTTTGTTCTGCTAACCAATCTCCCGCGCGACGTGAGTGCGATCAACGAAGGGATGTTGCGCCGCGGCGTGATCATTCGCCCCATGGGCGGGTTTGGCATGCCGGATGCAATGCGCGTGACGATTGGAACGCACGAGCAGAATGAGCGAATGTTGAACGCGTTGCGACAAGTGCTGGAACAATGACCAATGGCGGATGACAAATGACAAAAGCGGAGAGAGTCGAATGACTTTTGTGAAACGCGTTGAGCGCGTCGCGCTGGCGGTGGAGAATCTTGAGCAAGCGCGCGAGTATTTCGAGAAATGTTTCGGCGCGAAATTTCTGCCGATTGAGTTCATTGAAGATATGGGCATTCGCTATCAACCGTTCGAAATCGGCGAGAGCAAGATGGAATTGCTTCAGGCGACGCGCGACGATTCGCCGGTCGCGAAATTCTTGAAATCGAACGGCGGACCGGGTGTGCATCACGTCACGTATGAAGTCGACGATCTTGACGCGGCGATCCAGGAGTTCGAGTCGCGCGGCGGACGCATTGCGTATCGGCACACGTACAAACCGGGCGTCACGTTCGAGGGCTGCGTTTGGCGCGAAGCGTTCGTGCATCCCAAGGACGCGTTCGGCGTACTGATTCATTTGGCAGAGAAGAAACCGGTCCGCCAAGGATGAAGGCAGAAGGCGGAAGGATGAATAATCTTTCATCCCTCATCCTTTATTCGCAATGCTAATGTTTGCAAATCTCACCGTCCTTTCCATCGAGCAAGCCACCACGCTGCCGTACCTGACGCTGCATCTCGCGCAGGAAGGGATGCGCGTCATCCGCGTCGAGAATCCGCCGCGCGGCGACCCGAATCGCTGGGTCGGCGCGAACGTCCTCGGCGAAGAGGGAATGAACGCGTATTTCTTACCGAACAACGCCGGCAAGGAAGCGATCACGCTAAACCTTGCGTGCGATGAGGGCAGGCAGATTCTGCACGCGCTGATCGAAAAACTGTCCGTGGATATTTTCGCGACCAACCAGCGACCGAAAGATTACGCCAAGCTGGGGATGGACTATGATGCACTGCGCGCCATCAAGCCGGATTTGATCTGGATTGGCATCACCGGTTTCGGTCCCGACAGCAACGAAGCGGCGTACGATCCGATCCTGCAAGCGCGCGCCGGGTTTATGGATTTGACCGGCGAACGCGACGGCGCGCCGCTTGTCTTTGGCTTGCCGATGGTTGATCTGGGCGCGGGCGAGCACGCGTACGGACAGGTGATGCGCGCGCTGTACCTGCGCGAGCGCACGGGCAACGGTTCGCGCGTCGATCTATCGATGCTCCAGTCCGCGGTGTCGTGGATGGTCAGCCCCGTTATGCTCACGACCAGCTTCGAGCAGTCGGTTGAGCGGCGCGGGAACACGCACCAGTATTTTGCGCCGGTGTCGGTGTACCCAACACGCGATGGTTTTATCTATGTCGCGGTGGGCAACGACAAACAGTGGGAAGCGATCGTCGCAACACCGGAGTTTGCTGCGCTCTCGCGCAGCGAATATGCGCGGAACGCCGGGCGCATCGGCGCGGTAAGAACGCTGGATCGCGAAATCCGCGGAATAATCTGCGCGAAAACCACGAAAGAATGTGTGGAATATTTTGGTCGACTGGGTGTGCCGGCTTCGCGCGTCAATACGATACGGGATGTCGTTCAGGACGATCTCGTCCGCGGCAAGATGATTGCGGCGCAGGATGCGCGCACCGATACGACCATTCACTTGCCGGCGCCCGCGGTCGAGACTGATTTCTTGCGCACACAAAATCGTTCAATGAGATTCCCGCCGCGTCTCGGACAAGATAACGAAAAGATTTTCGGTGGACTGGGATACGATGTCGTAGGGTTGAAAGAACGAGGAGTCATTTAGAAATGGATTTTGCTCTGTCGCCACAACACGAAATATTCCGCCGCACCGTCGGAGAGTTTGTCGATAAAGAAGTCATGCCGCGCGTTCCTGAGATGGAGGAGCGCCGCGAATGGCCCACCGACTTGTTCAAGCGTATGGGCGCGCTGGGCTATTTCGGTTTGCGCTATCCTGAAAAGTACGGCGGCGCGAGCGCGGACTCGGTGATGTTCGCCATCTTCCTCGAAGAAATGGCGCGCGGTTACATGTCGCTCGCCGCCGCCGCGATGATGCAGTGCCTGATGGGGACGAATTTCATCTATCGCTTCGGCACCGAAGAGCAGCGCGAACGCTTGCTCGTGCCCGCGCTGCGCGGCGAAAAGATTGGCACGATTGCGATGACCGAGCCAGGCGCGGGCAGTGATCTCGGCGCAATCACCACGCGCGCGGTGCGCGAGGGCGATAGCTACATTCTCGATGGAACCAAATCGTGGATCACCTCGGCGACGCGCGCGGATTTCTTCACGGTTGCCGCAAAGACGAATCCCGATCCGAAAGCCGGCTTCAAAGGTATCGATATGTTCCTCGTCGAGAAGGGGACGCCGGGATTGACGGTTGGCAAGAAGATCAACAAGGTCGGCGCCGTCGCGTCGGAGACGAGCGAGATCGCGCTGAAAGAAGTTCGCGTGCCGAAAGAGAATCTGTTTGGCGGCAAGGAAGGGTCGGGCGGCGCTGCGCTGCGCGAGATGCTGAACGAAATCCGCGTGATGACCGGCGCGCTCGGTCTCGGTTTGGCGCGCGCGGCGCGCGATGAATCGATCCAGTACACGCAGCAGCGCATGGCATTCGGCAAAAAGATCGGCGAGTTCCAGGCGATTCAGCACAAACTCGCGGACATCGAGACGGACATCGAACTGTCGCGCTTGATGGTGTACTACGGCGCGTGGATGATCGATCAAAAGATGCCGTGCAACAAAGAAGCAGCCATCGCAAAATATTATGCGACTGAGGCGGCAGTGAAAGCGGCGGATGAAGCGACGCGCATTTTCGGCGCGTACGGCATGGCGATGGAAATGTCGCCGCAGCGATTCTTCCGCGACGCGCGATTTCTGCTCTACGGCGGCGGCACAAGCGAGATTCTGCGAAACATCATCGCAAAGGAAATGGGAATGTGAGCGACAGCACACGAATCCGCGTTTTGATTGCGAAACCCGGATTGGACGGACACGACCGTGGCGCGAAAGTGGTCGCGCTCGCGCTGCGCGACGCGGGAATGGAAGTGATCTACACCGGCTTGCATCGCACCGTTGAGGAGATCGTCGCGGCGGCGGTGCAGGAAGATGTGGGCGCGATCGGGCTTTCGATTTTGTCAGGCGCGCACCTGGCGCTGAGCGAAAAGCTGCTGGCGCAACTGCGCGCCGCCGGACTCGGCGATGTACCGGTGTTCGTCGGCGGCAACATACCGCAGCGCGACCACGCCAAGCTGCGCGCGTTAGGAATCGCCGGTGTGTTCGCGACCGGCGCGGAGCTAAGCGAGATCGCGCGCGCGGTGCGAGAAGCGGTGGAGAAGAATCGGACGCTAATGGAGAGAGGAGAAAGCGCTCTCTAGCGCGACGATTGCGCGGACGCAACGGCGTTAGAGAACGCCTGCTCCTCTAGGGCGGCGGCGTTCGATCACCGTCGGCGTTAGAGAACGCCTCCTCCTCGACATGGATGGGAAAAACAGAGATAGCGCTCTCTCGCGCGGCGATTGCGCGAACGCAACGGCGTTAGAGAACGCCTCCTCCTTAAATCGGAACAGAAGATGTCAATACCACACATCCAAATCGCAGGCGACATCTACTACATTACCAACGTCATTTATAATCGGCTACCTATTTTCACACGTCCGAGTTTCGTCGTGCCGATTATCGACAGCTTGAATTTCTATCGCTACAAGCAATCATACAAGGTGCTTGGGTACGTCATCATGCCTGACCATTTTCATATCTTGATTTGGCCCTACGGCGATGTGCCAGTCTCGGATATGATGCGTGACCTAAAACGATTTACATCAGGGAGAATCGCACGACAGGCAGAGGTTGAAGGGAAGAAGGAGTGGCTGGAAGCATTTCGCGCGGCGGGAGAGAAAACAGAACGCGCCGAATGCAAAGTTTGGCAAGACGGATATTGGGACAAGAACATTTTCTCCGAAAAGATGCTGCGTCAAAAGTTGAATTACATTCACAACAACCCTGTGCGTGCTGGGCTGGTCGAGAGTCCAGACAAATATCCATATTCGAGCTTTCGGAATTACGAATTGGATGATGAAACATTGATTGAAATTGACAAGGATTGGGGATGATGTTGTGAGGAGAGAGCGCTCTCTAGCGCGGCGATTTACGCGAGACGGCGCTAGAGAGCGCCTACCCCTCGAAGAAAGGAGTCAGCG
>JBBIJS010000095.1:9087-10621 GCA_037445855.1 Chloroflexota bacterium
CGGCGCTAGAGAGCGCCTACCCCTCGAAGAAAGGAGTCAGCGCTCTCTAGCGCGGTGATTTACGCGAGACGGCGCTAGAGAGCGCCTACCCCCCGAAGTTAGAGAACGCCCGCTCCTCTGGGAGATTAATAATGGCTGATAAATCCAAAACGCGCCCCGTGATCCTTGAATCGGGCATTCCGATCAAACCGATGTACGGTCCCGACGATGTTGCGAACGTTGATCCCGCGCGCGACATCGGCAAGCCGGGCGAGTTTCCGTTCACGCGCGGCATTCATCCGCAGATGTACCGCGCGCGCCCGTGGACGATGCGGCAGTACGCGGGCTTTGGCACGCCGCAAGATACGAACGGTCGCTTCAAATTTCTGATCGAACACGGACAGAACGCGCTCAACGTCGCGTTCGATTTGCCAACGCAAATGGGACTGGATTCGGACGATCCGCGCGCGGAGGGCGAAGTGGGGCGCGTCGGAATGGCGATTGACTCGCTGCGCGATATGGAGGTCGCGTTCGACGGAATTCCGATCGACAAGGTGAGTGTGTCGCTGACGATCAACGCGCCGACGCCGATCATCCTTGCGATGTACCTCGCGGTCGCGGAGAAACAGGGCGTGCCGCTGACCGAAGTGCGCGGGACGACGCAGAACGACATCCTCAAAGAATATATCGGGCGCGGCGCGTGGATTTTCCCGGTCGAGCCCGCGATCCGTATGATCGGCGATACGATGGAATTTTGCGCGCGCAGCGTGCCCAAGTATTACCCTGTATCGGTGTGCGGCTATCACATCCGCGAGTCGGGTGCTACGCCGGTGCAGGAAATCGCGTACGCGTACTGCATCGCGCGCGAGTACATTCGCCGCGTCGTCGCGCGAGGGCTAAACGTGGACGAATTCGCCGGGCGCGTGTCGTTCAACTTCGACATCTTTGGCAACCTGTTCGAGCAGGTCGCCAAGTTCCGCGCGGCGCGGCGTCTGTGGGCAAACTTGATGCGCGATGAATTCGGCGCGCAGAATCCCGACACGCTGCAAATGAAGATGATCGCGGGCGGCGGCGGCGGCGGACTGACGATCGAGGAACCCGAGAACAATATCGTGCGCGGCGCGTACTACGCGCTCATCTCGGCATTGAGCGGCGCGCAGACGATGGCGCTGTGTTGCTACGACGAGGCGTACACGATTCCGAGCGAAAAGGCGTCGCTGCTTTCGCTGCGCACGATGCAAATCCTCGCGGACGAAATGGGCTTGACCGATACGGTGGACCCACTCGCCGGTTCGTACTACGTCGAATGGCTCACGAATGAGATCGAGCAGCGCATCGTCGCGGAGATGCAGCGCGTGGATGGCGAGATGGGCGGTATCGTCAACGCGGTGAGCGAGGGACGTGTGCAAGCCGAGGTTGCGCGGCAAGCATTATTGTACGAACAAAAATTGCAGCGCGGCGAAATCGTCAAGGTGGGCGTGAACAAGTATCGCGCGGAAGGCGAAAAGGTTTCGCAAGAAGTCGAACTGCACGAATACAAGCCCGAAGCGACCGA
>JBBIJS010000096.1:0-10437 GCA_037445855.1 Chloroflexota bacterium
TACGCAGCGCCTTCGCCTCGATCTGGCGGATGCGCTCGCGCGTCACGCCGAATTTCTTGCCAACTTCCTCCAGCGTGTGGCTCTTGCCGTCTTTCAAGCCAAAGCGCAGTTGCAGCACGCGTCCCTCGCGCGGGCTGAGCGATGTGAGGATGTCCTCCATCTGCTCGCGCAGCAGCTGATGCGATGCCGCGTCGGTCGGACCGAGCGTCATCTCGTCCGGGATGAAATCGCCGAGATGCGAGTCTTGCTCTTCGCCGACCGGCATCTCCAGCGACAGCGGACGCTGCGAGATCTTGATGATGCGTTCGACCTTGCGCGGCGTCGTGTTCAGTTCCTTCGCGACCTCTTCGCTGGTCGGCTCGCGGCCCAGCTCCTGCACGAGTTGCCGCGAGACGCGCGTCAGCTTGTTGATGCGCTCGCACATGTGCACCGGCACGCGGATCGTGCGCCCCTGGTCGGCGATGGCGCGCGTGATCGCCTGGCGAATCCACCACGTCGCGTACGTGCTGAACTTGTAGCCGCGGTGATAGTCGAACTTTTCCACCGCGCGGATCAAGCCGATGTTGCCTTCCTGAATCAGGTCGAGGAAGGACACGCCGCGGCCGATGTATTTTTTTGCGATCGAGACGACGAGGCGGAAGTTGGCTTTGATCAACTTCTGCCGCGAGACCTCGCCCTCACGGATTTTCTGGTCCAGCCGCGTGCGCTCGGGCGCCGCCACGTGATTCTTGTTCAGCAGATAGCGCGCGCGCTTGCCGGTCTCCATCCCGCGCGCGTATTCCACTTCTTGCGCGGCGGTCAACAGCGGAATGCGCGAGATCTCTTTCAGGTACAGACTGACCGTATCGTCAATCCCAATCTGACTCAGATCGAAATCATCTTTCGCCGGCGCGGCGGGCTCCGCTTCCTCTGCCTCTTCTACCACCGATGCCTTTTCCCCTTCCACGACGGGGATGCCTTCGTCGAACAAAACGATATAGAGTTCCTCTAGCTGCTCCATGTTGGACTCAGCTTCGGGAAACATCGAAAGCACGTCGTCTTGCGTCAGATAACCTTGCTCCTTGCCTTTCTTGATCAACTCTTCGGCAAGGGTCGGTTCCTCTTCGGGTTGCGCCAATGCCAGGACCGCCGCTTGGTTCTTCGCCGCCGAACCGCGCGTGACCTTCGATAGACGCGCGCGCGCGCGGACCGGTTGTCCGCGACGAGAATCGATGCGGACAACGGAGGTCACTTTGAGTTTGCGCGACTTGGGTGCCATCTTCTTCGTCATTTCTGTCAACACCATCCACCCCCAACGTCTGCTAACTGATCTAAGGACGTTGGGGATTAACCTATAGTTCTAGTTTGAATCGTAGTAATCTTCGGTCAGAGGCAACAAAATTGAGACAGGACACCCCCGTCTCGCACAACATTATATGACATTCGTCGCGCCAAGTCAAGACTTTTTAGGGCGTCTTTACAATAAGTGAGCGGATTTTAATGTCAGAGCAATGCAGGAGTCCGCGTTATGACAACCGCAATCATCAGCAGTCCGATACTACATTTGGTGTCTGTTCTGAGATGAACGCACGAGCCATGCGGGGCGTGTTGAACGCAAAGCCGATTCGCCCGGCGCGGTCGGCTAGGATGATGCCGCCGGTCCCGCCAACGCGGCGCGCGAGATGCTCGATCGCGGCGGGCGCGGTAACTTTGGGATCGGTGTTGTTCGCCAGCGCATCAACCGCGAACTTGCACAAGACCACGCGCGTGATCGATTCACCCCAGCCGGTCGCGGACGCGCCGCCGAGTTCATCGTCCGCGTACACGCCGCAGCCGATGAGCGGCGAATCGCCCACTCGCCCGGCGCGCTTGAAACTCATTCCACCAGTCGATGTGCCCGCCGCGACATTTCCATTTCGATCCACCGCCACACAGCCGACGGTGCCGCCTCCTGAGCGAGAGTCGAAGGATACCGGAACGTATTTTGCCACTGGCGGAGCCGGCGGCGCGGTGAGGTTTTGTTTCCACTTGGCAATCGCCGCCGGCGCGCGCAATTCGGCGTTGTCGATCAGCGGGATGCCAACCTCCTGCGCGAATCGTTCCGCGCCGCGCGCGATCAAGAAAGTATGCTCGCTCTCCAACACGCGGCGCGCGAGCCGGATCGGATTCCGGACGCGCTGCACGCCGGCAACTGCGCCGGCGTCGAGCGTTCGCCCATCCATTAGACTCGCGTCCAGCTCGACCGCGCCATCGCGCGTGAGGTACGCGCCGTAGCCCGCGTCGAACGCGTCGTCGTCTTCCATCAACCCGATCGCGGCTTCCACCGCGTCGAGCGCGCTGCCGCCTTTGCGCAAAACGTCCCAGCCGGCGCGCGCGGCAATCTCCACGCCGCGGCGATGCGGCTCGACATTTTCGGCGGCAATGTCGCCCGCGCCGCCATGAACGATCAACGCCATCCCCATCGATTTGACTCCTCCAGAGAAACATTCGCCGCGCGCGGTTCGGGCGCGCGGCGAGTTCGTCTTCATTATAGCGCGGCGGCGCGCGCATGGCAACTTGGACTCGACGCTTCAGTCGGTTTACGCTTTGGGCAAACCGCCGGGAGGCGCGGCTCCACGACGAAATTGTTGGGGGCGCGGATTTACGCGGATAAACGCCGCTCTTTTTCTTTTCTTATCCGCGTCCAAAAAGTTTGGTAGGGGGAGCCACCCACTGGAATTTTCGCAATGACACGAAATCTGACTTTACCGAATTCACCAAATGTGCTACAATAGGTCTGTCGCCGCCGATGGAGATGTCTGCTCGCTGGCGATGTTACTTGAAAGGGGACGGGTATGGGACAGGCACCCATCGAAATGTTCGACGACTTGGATCAATTTGAGCGCCAGATGGATCAGGTGCTGCACGCGTTCTTTCCGCATCAGCACCACGCGCGTTCGCGCACCTGGCGTCCGCCAACCGACGTTTATGAAACCGACGACGCGGTCATCGTCAAGATGGAGATCGCGGGCATGAATCCAGACGATATCGCGATTTCGTTCATCGATCGCGAGTTGGTCGTGCGCGGCAATCGCCGCGACGTAGACGAAAAAAACACCTTTCATTGCATGGAGATCCCCTACGGCGAGTTCCACACCGAGGTGATCCTGCCGGGCGCGTACCAAGAGGACCAGATCGAAGCCAAATATGTCCACGGATTCCTGTACATCACATTGCCAAAGTCCAAGCAAGAACATCGCGTGACCGTCCGCGTTCAAATCGATTCGTAAAGCGATGGCTTGATCCCTTGGAGTTGAGAGTATGCACATCCTGACTGGAAAAAAAGAAGACGCACCGGAAGAGAAGAAAGAACAAGAAAACACCCCGAGTATCCCCACTGAACTGCCGATCTTGCCTTTGCGCGGAACGGTGGTCTTTCCGCTGACCGTTCTCCCCCTGAATGTAGGACAAGAACGTGAAATTCGATTGGTCGATGAGGCGGCAACCAGCGCGTCGCGCCTGATCGGTCTGGCGACCGCGAAGGATGCCAATACAGAAGTCGCCGGACCGGATGACGTCTTTGCGATTGGCACCGTCGCGATCATTCACCGCATGTTGCGCGCGCCGGACAACACCGTGCGGCTGATCGTCCAAGGCATCGACCGCATCCGCATTAAAGAGTTTGTTTCCACTGAGCCGTACCTACGCGCGCAGGTTGAACTCGCGCCTGAAATCAACGAGAAGACCGTGCAGGTCGAGGCGTTGATGCGCAACACGCTCGATCTGTTCCGGCGCTTGGTGGGCTTGGCGCCGCACCTGCCGGAAGAACTGCTGATGGCGGCGATCAATATCGACGATCCGCGGCAGCTCGTCTATATGGTCGCGTCCAGTCTGCGCATCGATTTGAAAGATCAGCAGGAACTGCTTGAGATGGACAAGGTCGAAGACAAGCTCGCCAAGCTCGATGCGATTGTCAGCAAGGAGCTTGAAGTCCTCGAGCTAGGCAAGAAGATTCAATCGCAAGCACAAGGCGAATTGGAGAAAACCCAGCGCGAGTACATTCTTCGCGAGCAACTGAAACAAATCAAGAAGGAACTTGGCGAAGACGACGAGCAAGCCGTCGAAGCGAAGGAATACGACAAGAAGATCGCCGAAGCCAAGATGTCGCCTGAGGCGGAGAAGGAAGCGCGGCGCGAATTGGATCGGATGAAGGCGATGCCGCCCGCGGCGGCGGAGTACAGCGTCATCAAGACGTACCTCGATTGGCTGGTGGAGTTGCCCTGGAGCAAGGCGACGGCGGACAATCTCGACATCGCCCGCGCGCGGCAGATCCTCGACGAAGATCATTACGACTTGAAAGACATCAAGGAGCGTTTGCTCGAATACCTCGCGGTGCGCAAGCTGCGGCTTGAGCGCGGCGGCGACGAGGAATCCAAATCGTACAAGGGCTCGATCCTGTGCTTTGTCGGTCCGCCCGGCGTCGGCAAGACCTCGCTCGGTCAGTCCATTGCGCGCGCGCTCGGTCGCAAGTTCATCCGCATGTCGCTCGGCGGGATGCATGACGAAGCCGAGATTCGCGGCCACCGCCGCACGTACATCGGCGCGCTGCCGGGGCGCATCATCCAATCGATCAAGCGCGTCGAGACGCGCAACCCGGTGCTGATGCTGGACGAAGTGGACAAGGTCGGCGCGGATTATCGCGGCGACCCGTCGTCCGCGCTGCTGGAAGTGCTCGATCCCGCGCAGAACAAGACCTTCCGCGACCATTACCTCGACGTGGACTTTGATCTGTCGCAAGTCATCTTCATCTGCACCGCGAACCAACTCGATCCGATCCAGCCCGCGCTGCGCGACCGGATGGAAATCATCACACTCTCCGGCTACACGGAAGACGAGAAGCTAAATATCGCCAAGGGCTATCTGTTGCCGCGGCAGGTCGCCGAGAATGGCTTGAAGCCGGACGAGATCAAGTTTGACGACGACGCGATTCGCCAAATCATCCGCGATTACACGCGCGAAGCCGGCGTCCGCAACCTCGAGCGCGAGATCGGCGGCGTGTGCCGTAAAGTTGCCACCCACATCGCGGAAGGCAAGCCGACCCCCGTCGTCATTTCCAAAGAGAAAGTGACCGAGTTGCTGCGCAAGCCCCGGTTCTACGGTGAAGTCGCGGAACGCACCACGATTCCGGGCGTCGCGACCGGCTTGGCGTGGACGCCGGTGGGCGGCGAGATTCTCTTTATCGAGGCGACGCGGATGCCGGGCGCGAAGGGGTTTATCGTCACCGGGCAGCTCGGCGATGTGATGAAGGAATCCGCGCAAGCCGCGCTTTCGTACGTGCGCTCCAAAGCCAAAGACCTCGGCGTCGACGAAAAGTTTTTCGAGAAAAGCGACATTCACCTGCACATCCCGGAAGGCGCAACGCCCAAGGATGGTCCCAGCGCCGGCGTGACGATGGCAACGGCGCTCGCCTCGCTGGTGACGAATCGCGTGGTCAAGAATAATGTCGCGATGACTGGCGAGATCACTCTGCGCGGGCGCGTACTGCCGGTCGGCGGCATCAAAGAAAAAGTGCTCGCTGCGCATCGCGCGGGGTTGAAGACGGTCATCCTGCCCAAGCGCAATGAGCAAGACCTCGACGACCTGCCCGCGCAAGTGCGCGGGGACTTGAAATTTATCTTCGCCGAGCAGGTCAGCGATGTGTTCGCTGCCGCGCTGAGCGCGAAAAAAGTTGCCGGCTCGGGCGGCAATGGGCACGGAGAATTAACCACGGGCGGAGCGGAAAAAGAGAAAACGCTGCGCGCCGCGAAAAAACGCGGGTAGGGGACGCTCGCGGCAGCGTCCCACTCGCCGCGACGGAACGCCGCGGGTTGCGTTCCACACGATTAACAACCGAATAACTTTTTCACTCTGGGCAGCCGGCGACGTGGCGATGCGCGATTATTTCTTTCGGCAATTGGCGCGCGCGGTCGGACGCGGTTGCCCTCATTCAGGCAAGGGTCATTGTTAGCGTGAGAAACGCCCCCCGAGTGAGCACGCACATTTATGCTTCGACTATTTGTTCCGAATTGGAAATTGAGCTTGAACAAAAACCGTCGAATGGGATGCGTCCTCGGCTTGAGTGCGGTCAAGGTTTTCAAAATGATTGGACGCTCTCGGCAATCTTGAGAGCGCGATTATAGGCGACAGTTCTGGGTCGCGCCGCACCTATTTTTCTCCTCGCAATGATCCTTCCGGTGCAGGTAAACAGGTAAGCCAGTAGACAAGGAAACAGGTTGAAGGAATCTTCACCTGCATCCCGGTCTACGTATTTACAGGTCTACGCTGCCAAAGGAAGGATCCCATGATTCAACGCAAGAAAACCGCCCAACGTCAGTGGTATCGGATGGATTTGCATCTGCATACTCCGGCGTCCATTGACTACAAACAACCCAATACGACCTACCTCGACTTGCTCTTGAAAGCCGAGGAAAAGAAGCTCGATATCATCGCGTTCGCCGATCACAACTCCGCCAGCGGCTATGCGCGCTATCTTGAAGAGATCGAGTCGCTGGAGCTGCTCGAACGCTTAAAGCGGCTGCGCGACGACGAACGCAAGCGGCTGGACGAATATCGCCGCCTGCGCGAAAAAATCCTCATCCTGCCGGGCTTTGAATTCACCGCCACACTCGGCTTTCACATCCTCGGCATTTTCCCACCCGATACGTCCGTGCGCGAACTGGAGCATTTGCTCCTCTCGCTCCGCGTCCCGGCAGAGAAACTCGATCAGGGCAGCGGCGAAGTGGGCGCGACGACGGACGCGCTGACCGCATACCATATGATCAACGAAGCCGGCGGAATGGTCATTGCCGCGCACGCCAACTCATCGCACGGCGTCGCGATGCCGGGATTCGATTTCGGCGGACAGACGCGCATTGCGTATACGCAGGACGTCAACCTCCACGCGCTGGAAGTGACCGATCTCGATTCGCGGTCGCGGCGGCGCACTGCCGCGTTCTTCAGCGGCACCAAGCCAGAATACCCGCGGCGGATGCACTGCATCCAGGGCAGCGACGCGCACAAGCTCATCTACGATCCCAAATACAAGAATGAGTGCGGACTGGGCGACCGCGCGACCGAAATTTTCCTAGACGAGGTCTCGTTCGAGGCGATCAAGGAAGTTTTCGCCGGCAGTGATTTTTCCCGCACGCGTCCCTATCGTCCAATGGCAGTCGAGCCGTTCGATCCCATCCGCGAGGCGCGCGAGCAGGGCGATACGCTCGTCCAATCTTTCCACGAACGGCTAAGCGAAAAGCGCGGCGTGTCGCGCGGCATTCTCGAAGATGTGGTGGCGCTGGCGAACACGAACGGCGGCACGATCTACATCGGCGCGAGCGCGAGCGCCAAGCTGCCGGTCGTGGGCGTCGACCGACCCGATCACGCGACCACCGAGCTGCGCCTCGCGATTGCCAAAGACGTCAATCCGCCGCTCGAAGTCCAGATCGAAGTCCTGAAAAGCCAGGGGCGCAACGTTTTGCAGATGATCGTCCCGCGCGGCAGCGACGTGCCGTACGCGTTGGAGAGCAGCTACATCTACGTCCGCTCGGAGAACGAGACCGGTCTTGCTGTGCGCGATGAAATCGTCCAGCTCGTCCGCGAAGCGCTCGCGGTCGAATTTGCCGGCGGTGGAACGCTCGCGCCGAGCGCGCCGATCGAACCGCGGCATGCCAAAGCGCCGGTTGAATCGACCGCGCCCAAAGCCGAAGCGCCCGCCGCGCCGGCGACGCCGCCGGTCGCGCCACCCCGCACGGGCGTGGAAATTGTGTCGTCGGATGTGCGCAAAGGTGTCCGCTACTACTCGGTCCGCGATCTGCGGAATATGCGCGTCGTTCACAACGTGACGCTGGCGAGCGCGCGGCGGTTGTGGCAGTACGCGATCGAGGAAGCGGAGAAGAGCGAGGGCGACCCGAAAAAGGTACAGTGGGTCGGCGACATCGGCGTTTGGAAAACGTACAAGCGCGGCGGCAAGTCCCGCCAAGATATGGTGCAGCGCGTCGGCGACAAACTCTTCGTCTACTATGGCGTGACCGAGGACGGCATCCACGGTCAGTGGCGCAAATTGGTGGAAGGCGAGGGCGGCGCGGAAGTGGAAGAGACTCCGGAAATCGAACCGCATGTCGAAGTGGCTACGCCAATGGAAATTGCGGCGGAGTACGCCGAGCCGGCGATTCCCGCAGCGGAAGTTGCCGAGGAGCCGGCGGAAGAACTGTTCCAGCCGCCGATCGTCACCGACGAAGTTGCCGAAGCATACCCCGGCGAGTCGGTCGTCGCGGCGGAAGAGCCATTAGCCGAACCCGTCGAATCCGAAGCGGATTCCGTCGCCGACGAACCGCCGCCGCAAGTTCAAGACACCTGGTCTGCGGCGGAGACGCGCGTCGAAGAGGTCGCTCCGCCCGCGCCGGAGCCGCCGCGCGATGTACCGCCGCCTGAGTCGGCAGCGCCCGCTGCCAAGACGCGCGCGCAAACCTGGCGCGAGAAACTCGATAAAGCGATGGCGGACGCGCGCGCCGCGCAAAACAGCGGCACGGATGGCGGCGGGTCGAAAGATAGAGATACGAATAATCCAGGAGCAACTGGAGTCTGACTCTTGGTTCGCGCGATTCTCGTTCTTTCTTTCATCATTCTTGCGGCGTCTGCGGCGCCTGTCCTCGCCGACGCGCCCACCTCTCACACCGTCGCGTGGGGTGAGACGCTATACAGCATCGCCCGCGCGTACGGCGTTGCGCCGCAAACGGTTGCCAGCGCGAACGGCATTGGTAGCAATAGCTGGGTGTATGCCGGGCAGCGGCTGACGATTCCGGGCGGCGGCTCCACCGCCGCGTCGTCGCCGACGCCGAGCGGATACTATACCATCCGCGCGGGCGATACGCTTTTTTCGATTGCCGCGCGATTCGGCGCGACGGTTGACGCGATTTCTTCCGCGAACGACCTGCCCGCCAATGGCTGGCTCTACGTTGGATGGACGCTCCGCGTACCCGCAGCGACGAACGCGACGGGCGCGCCGAAATCGCCGACGCAGAGTTATATCGTCCAACCCGGCGAGTATCTGACGTTGATCGCGCTGCGCTTTGGCACGACCGCGGAAACGATCGCGCTCGCGAACAGTTTGCCGAATGCGTGGATGGTCTATGCCGGGCAGCGCCTTGTCATCCCATCCACTTCCAGTGCAGCGCCAATCTCCGTTCCTGCCGCGCCGACCGATATTCGGATTACCGGTATTCCGCGTTATCAGCAGAAACAAACGCTCACTTGCGAAGAAGCGTCCGCGGCGATGGCGCTGCGCGGCGCGCTCACTGAGGCGCAGGTGCTCGCGGCGATGCCGCGCAGTGATAACCCGTTCGCTGGGATTCGCGGGCGCACCAACTCGCCGTACTTTGGCGGGCTGTCCGATTACGGCGTCTACGCGCAGGGTTTGCAAAAAGGATTGAGCGCGCTTGGCGTCAAATCGCAAGTGCTGTACGGGCAGAGCTACGACGATTTCAAGAGCGCGCTGCTGGACAACTTGCGCGCCGGGCATCCGATCATC
Source organism: Chloroflexota bacterium (assembly GCA_037445855.1). GTDB lineage: Bacteria > Chloroflexota > Anaerolineae > UBA4142 > UBA4142 > DAIDTM01. The sequence continues at coordinate 9,521 of JBBIJS010000096.1, forward strand.
TGGTGGCACACGTGGCAAGATACTTACCAGGTACCGGTGATGGTCAGGATGTCGGATAGCGCGTCGGTCAAGCTGGTCCCATACGAGCACGCCGGCGTGATCGTCGCGGCGAACGACCGCGGAATCTCGTACAACGATCCATACGATGCGACAGTGCGGTTTGTGGCATGGGCAGATCATCGCCGCGTGTCCGGTTATTTCGATAACATGGCGTTGGTGATTCAATAACTCGCCTTACGCAGCGTCTGTCATTTCAAGGAGCGGAGCGACGAGAAATCTCTGGAGAAACCGAGATTTCTCGCTCCACTCGAAATGACGGTGCGTAGCATCGGTCAATCAGGGATGAAGGCAGAAGGATGAAAGATGAAAAAAGATTCATTCCGCGAAGCGCGCCCTCATCCTTGGAAAGGCATATGATTCAGCTTCGTGAATTCACACCCGAGGATTACGAGGCGGTTTACGCGCTCTGGCAGAATGCCGGACCCGGCATTGGCATTAGTCGCTCCGATACGCGCGAGGAGATCGCCAAGAAATTGCAGCGCGACCCGGATTTGTTTCTCCTCGCCACCGACGCTGGCAAAATCATCGGCACAGTCATCGGCGGTTTCGACGGGCGGCGCGGGCTGGTCTATCACCTCGCGGTCGAGTCGTCGCATCGCGCGCGCGGCATCGGCAAGATGCTGATGGGCGAGCTCGAGCGGCGGTTGATCGCCAAGGGCTGCTTGCGCTGCTATCTGCTCGTGATGGACGACGCGCGCGAAGTGATTGATTTTTATCGCCGCTTGGGTTGGGAGACCTGGGGCGTGACGGTGATGGGCAAGTCCATCGCGTGAACACAAATTGGACACTGATGAACGCTGATGAACACAGACACAGTACATCACAGATTTGAGGAGAAGGCGTTCTCCAACGCCGTC
>JBBIJS010000097.1:0-10382 GCA_037445855.1 Chloroflexota bacterium
GAGAGCGCGCACCCCGAGTCTTTTCAAAGTTCGCCCCCAAACTGAACTACACCCCTGCGGTCGATTCTGAGAACCGTGGCGCAGGCGCTCGCCGGCGGGCTGGCAGCCCGCGTGACAGACTCGCGAGATTGCCCAGGACACGCGCCTATGGATTCCGCCCAACGAAGGGGAAAAAGAAAGTCGATGGAACAGATACGTGCGCCGCGAGGTCGTACGCCGCTTTGATGTCGATTCGACCGTAGCCGAACACGTTGTTGGGATATTGATTCGCCGTGTCACCGCCGCAGCCCTGCGCGGTGAAGAGATGCCGCGCGCTTTGCTCGAGCAGAAATTCCGTCCGATTCACATCGCGCACGAGCGACGGGAACGCCGACCACAGCAGCACCGCCGCGCCGGCGACGTGCGGCGACGCCATCGATGTGCCTGCATAGACCGCATAACCGTTCGTCGGTACGCTTGACCGCACATTCACTCCCGGCGCAACCAACTCTGGTTTGCGAAACGTGCTTCCATCAACGGTGACCGGACCCCGGCTGCTAAAGTACGCGATGTTATCGTTCGAATCCGTCGCGCCGATTGTGATCGCCGACTGGTAGATCGCCGGCGGATCGTTCACGGTCGAACACCCCGGACCGGCATTACCAGCCGATACCGACATGAACACGCCCGCGGCGCGCAGGTTGTTCATTGCCGCGAGCAGACTGTCGGTCACGCACGTCTCGCCGCCGGGCGGCGCGCCGAACGGACAGCCGTACGAGTTGCCCACCGCGTCCGGTCGCAGATCGGGATTTGCGCCGGCGCCGTCCAATCGCGTCGGCGCGAGGAAAAATTGAAAGCATTCGATGTACGTGCTCGGACGCCCGACGCCGCCGTCCATATTCCGACACGCGATCCATTGCGCGCCCGGCGCAATCCCAATTTGATTCCCCGCGCCGTCATCGCCAATCCCCGTGCCCATCGTGTGCGTGCCGTGACCATCGTCATCGCAAGGAATCTGCAAACTGTAACCGCACGAATTCCCACTTGGGTTGATCTGCGTGTGGATCGCGTCCCACCAGTTATAGTTGTGATCCGCCGTCGATCCATTCCAACCGCGATAGTGCGGCTTGAGCGCGGGATGATCCCACTGCACCCCGGTATCGGCGTTGGCGTAGACCTGTCCCGTCCCCGTCACGCCGAGCGTCCACAGCAGCGGCGCGTTCACCTGGCTGATATTCCATTCGATGCCCGCCGGCGCGGCGGGCGCACGCGGCGCGGTTGTCGGCGGTTCCAACTGGACGGCAAATGCGCGATCGGACTCGATGGCGAGAACGTCCGAGCGCGCGCGCACCGCGTCCAGCACCGCGCGGTTTCCTTCGACCGCCAGCAGGTTCACGATCCAGTACGCGCGATAAGGCGCGCCCAGCGCGTCGAGCTGCGCGCGTATATTCGACTGCGTTGCGTCCGCGGTCTGCCGCAGCGCGCTGTAAACGTTTCGCCCCTGCGCGACATGATTGGGCGCGCGCGCGCCGATCGTGCGCGCGTCCGCCTGCGACTTGAGCACGACCAGGAAATTCGCAACCTGCCCATTGGCGACGTCCTGAAGCACGCGCGCGTCGACGCGCGGGCGCGATGAGCGCGCGGCGAGCGGCAGAACGCCGAAAACAAAAATAGCCAGACCGGCGAAGAAGACTATCGCGATTCGCTTCATATTTAGATCTTGCGCAAAATTTCGAGGACCTGGCGCGCGCTCTGCTCCCATGAGAATCGTTTGACATTCTGCAAGCCATGCGCGATCAGTTTCGCACGGAGCGCGTCATCGGACAGCGCGCGCTGCAGCGCGCCCGCGATTGCATCCACGTCGAGCGGATCGACGAACAGCGCGCCGTCGCCGGCAACCTCCGGCATCGACGAGGTCATCGAGCAAATCACCGGCGTGCCGCACGCCTGCGCCTCCAGGATCGGCAAGCCGAACCCTTCGTGCAGACTCGGGAACGCGACGAGCCGCGCGCCGCTAATGAGCGCGGGCAGATCCGCCGCGGCGACGTAATCGAGAAAAGAGATTTGCGATTCCAGACGGAGTTCCTTCACGCGGGCAAAGATCGAATCGAACAACCAGCCGCGCTTGCCGACAATCAGCAATTTGTAATTTGGCATTTGTAATTTGCTAAATGCCTCGATGAGCCGCGCATAGTTTTTCCGCGGCTGTATCGTGCCGATGGCGAGGATATAGTCGCCGCCTACGCGAAGACGCGATCGGATTTCTGCGCTGCGCGCCGCGTCGCCGACCGGCTGATACAGTTGCGCGTCATACGCCGGGTAGACCACGCTGATCTTTTCCGGCGCGACGCGATAGAACTGCACCAGATCATCGCGCGTCGCTTCCGAGTCGGCGAGCAGACGCGACGCCGCGCGCGCGTTCCAACGCGCCGACGCGTTGTGGTACGCCCGCTGCCGCGCGGGATACGCCTCCGGGAAATGCAGCTGTCCCAGGTCGTGCACGGTGACGATCGCGCGGCGCGGGTGAACGAGCGGCAGGACGTGCGCGGGCACGCAGAGCGCCTCGGGCGGACGCGTGAGCATTTCAAACGACAAGCGCAGATGCGTCCAGAGGCGCGGAAACGGCAGCGCGCGGATCTCAAAGTTTGCCGACGCGCCAAAGTATTCGCGCGGCACGCGCTGTCGCGTGTAGAGACGATACTGATTCTTCCCGTCCAACGCGAGCAGCGCGCGGATGAGATCGCGCGAGTAGGTCTCGGTTCCCGTAGGCGCGGCGCTGACCGCGCGTGAGGCGTCGATTCCAATAAGCATCGTAAGTGGTAAGGGTTTACCGGTTTCCTGGTCTACCTGCCGACTGGTCTACTTTCCCACCTTCCTCCCCAGCACTCGCTCAATCTCATCCACGCCGATCACTCCAACACGCAACACGCGCGGCGGATCGGTCGTCACATCAATCACGGTGGAAGGTGTATTGCCGCGCGTTGCGCCGCCGTCGAGAATCAATGGGATGCGCCCATTCAACTGCGCCAGCACTTGTTGCGCGGTCGACGGGTCAGGCGCGCCCGAAAGATTCGCGCTCGTCGTCGCGAGCGGCGCGCCCACCGCGTCGATCAGCGCGCGCGTCGTCGCTTGGTCGGGGACGCGCACCGCAATCGTGTCGCCGCCGGCGACGAGAATCTTGGGCACGCGCGGAATCGCGGGAACGATGAGCGTTAATCCGCCGGGCCAGAATTTCGCGGCGAGCAAACGCGCGGCGTCCGGTATCGCGCGCGCGACGAGTTTCAGTCCCTCCGCGCCGGCGAGGAGGTACGGGATCGCCTTGTCGCGCGGGCGGTCTTTGACGACAAACAATTGCGCGATCGCGCGTTCGTTGAAACCGCTCGCGCCAACGCCGTAGACGGTATCGGTTGGAAAGGCGATCACCTTGCCGGCGCGCAAAAGCCGCACCGCGTGCCCAAACGCTTCAGTATCACTCGCCAGCAGAATTTGAGTTCTCAACATAACCCCGTGACGGAAGACGGAGGACGAACGACGGACGCATTGCTGAGTCGTCCTCCGTCCTCCGTCGTCCGTCTGGATCTGAATTCATCTCGGATCGCTCATACCCCTGATTTCTATCACGCGGTCGAGTCCCTCCAAGTCTTGCTGCAGCGTCACCGCTGCGCGCGGCAGCGCTTGCTGCGCCAACTCAACCGCCGCTTGCCCCTGCTCTTCCGAGATTTCGAGGAGCGCGATGGCGCCGCGCGCGGCGCGCGCTTCCAACTTCGCGAGCAGCCGTCGCAGCACGGCCAAGCCATCCGCGCCGCCATCCAGCGCAACCCGCGGCTCGAACGCGCGCACCTCGCGCGGCAACTCGGCGAAACGCCGGCTTGGAATATACGGTAGATTCGCGACGAGCAGATCGAACGCCCCGTCGATGCGTTCGAGCAGATCGCTCTGGACGAAATCCACGCGCGTCTGCAAATCGAGTCGCGCCGCGTTGAGGCGCGCGACCGCCAGCGCGTCCGGCGAAATATCGGTTGCCACAAGCTGCGCGTGCGGCAACTGCTGCGCCAGCGTCAACGCGATTGCGCCCGACCCGGCGCCCACGTCGATAATGACCGGTGACCCTACCGCGCTACGCCGCGCGGCGTGCAGCGCCAGCTCGATCAATGTTTCCGTCTCGTGCCGCGGAATCAGAACACGCCGGTCGACCAGAAGATCGAGTCCGTAGAATTCCTGATGCCCCAGAATGTACGCCAGCGGCTCGTGCTGCGCGCGGCGCGCCACGTTCGCGGCGTAGCGCGCGGCAAGTTCGGGCGCCGCCGGTTCGTCGAGGCGGGCGAGCAGCCGCGCGCGCGTAGTTTCCAGCGCGTGGGCAAGCAGCAACTCCGCCTGCAGGCGCGCCTCGTGATATTCCATCGTCGCGCCCAGCGCGCGCGTCGCGTTCAGGAGGATTCCTTGGATCGTCTCCGGCTTACTCATCGACATGAACAGCAGATGCAAATCCGAGTGCGCGCATACTTTTGTCCAACTCGCGAACCAAATCGACGCCACGATATTGATGCGCTGCGTTCGCCCACACCGACCGCGTCAGTTGGTGCATCCATAACCGTGGCACTGGCGGTTGATCTTCCCACAGACTTCCCTTCGGATAGAACAGATAGATGTCCCAGGCAATTCTGCCCTCGCCGCCAAGGGTCGATGCAACTGTTTTGCCCGCGCGCTTTTCAGCGTCAAAGAAATGCCGTACGCGCGAATCGACAATTGCCCGCGCCGCGGCTTCGGCGGCGTCAAGCAAATCTTCTTCGAGCATTGGAATCCAAACGATGCTTACGCTGATGTCGGCATCTGGATACGCTTCAAGAACAGCCCTCTGCACCGCACGGGCGCCTTCGACACACTCGGGTCAGGTAGGCGAAGTCAACGCCAACAGTCTGATCCTATTCTGGTTGCCATTGAAATGTTCTATCAATGGCTGCAACGAATTCGCCAGTGGAATGATGCTCAATCCAATCCTCGAATCGCCGGATGCAAGAGACCCAGCGCGATCAAGCCGGCGCCGAACGCGCCGCCGAGCACGAACATCATCGGCGCGCCGAGCGCATCGGTCACCCAGCCGGTCAGCCCGAACCCCAGCGGCAGCAGCACGTACGAGCCGAGCATATCGATGCTCGACACGCGTCCCAGCATTTCGCGCGGCACGCGTTCCTGAAGCGTGTTCGTCCAAATCAAACCAAACGTCGCGACGCATACGCCTTCGACGAGCATCGCCGCAGCAACCGCCGGAATCGAGCTCGTCAGTCCGGCGGCAACCACCGCGAGCGCGCTCACAACCCCAGCGCCGTACGTGATCAGTCCGCGCCGCCGAATCCGCGTGAAGCGACCCAGCCACAACGCGCCGATGATCGCGCCGAGTGACGACATCGAATACAACAATCCCAGCGTGCCCACGTCGGCGTGCAGCGCGTCCTTCACCAGGAAGGGCAGCGCAACCGCGATGGGACCATCCAGCATGACGTTCGCCAGCGCAAAGATGGCGATCGTGATCCACAGCCACGGCGACCCGGCGACGGTCGCCAGTCCCTCGCGCAGATCGCGCCGCACGCTCGACGATCTCGCTTCCACCGCGCGCGCGGCGATTCCGGCGAGCGGGATGAGACACAGCGCAGAAATCAGAAACGAGACGGCGTCCAACGCGAACGCGGTCGGCGTGCCGCCGAGCGCGACGATTGCCGCGCCCAGCGCGGGACCGACGATGCCGGTAAGGCGTCCGCTGAGATTCGTCAGCGCGTTTGCGCTCGGCAGATTTTCGCTCGAGACAATCTCCGGCACAATCGCGGTGTACGCGGGCTGAAAGAACGCATCGACAAAACCGAACGCCATGCTGGCGATGTAAACGTGCCAGATTTCAAGCGTCTGCGGGAACGCGAGCGCAGCGACGACCGCCACGACGGCGCCGCGCAGCACGTCCGACGTCAACATCACGCGCCCGCGCGGCAAGCGATCCACCGCGACGCCGCCGATGAGCAAAAAGATCAGCATCGGCAGAAACGAAAAGATCAGCACCGTGCCCATCGCCGCGGCGGAACCGGTTTTCTCCAGCACCCACCACGCGAGCGCAAGGCGATACAGATTATCGCCGAGCCGCGAGATGGTTTGCCCCATCCAGAGAAACGCGAAGGAACGCTGTTGGAGTGAACGGAAAAGTGCCATACGCTAATTGGTCGCGGTCGGTGTCGTCGGTGTGAGTGTCAGGGTTGGCGTGAACGTTGGCGTGAGCGTTGGAGTCAGCGTTGGAGTCAGCGTGGGTGTCGAGCTCCTCGTCGGCGTCGCCGTCGCCGTCGGTCTGCGCGTCGGCGTCGCCGTCGGCGTCACGACCGGAACCGGCGGGGGCCAATAATCGAAAAAATACAATCCGTAGAACAACGGACCTTTGGGATGGTCGAGCGGCGACCGCCATTCGACCGTCAGCGCGAACTTGCCATCGTCCACCAAATGCTGAATGTCGACATCGCTGAACATTCCGCGCACCTTGACCGCCGCGCCGGTCTGCTCGTGCGTTCCCGTCCAGTACGAATTATCGACATAGTTGCGCGCGCTGTGCGTGGGATCGCTTGAATGGTCGGGCGCGCTCAAGACCTCGTAGGCGATCTCCAACGCGCGCGGATCGGGCGGATCGTCCCGATGATCCGCATACGCCGCGTATTTGCTCAACACGCGCTCGTCGACGTAACTGACCGTGTTGCCATAGCCCAGCTCGACCCGGTTGCGCATCGTCCACGCAATGGCGCGGTACGCCTCCGACTTCAGCGGCTCTGGGAAAACTTGCGCTTCGTACGTCGCGACCACCGCGACGGCACGCAACTCAACGTCGATGAAACGCAACTGGGGATCGGGCGGCAGAGGGGGCGACGCCGGCACGCTGAGCCAAGCGACAATTCGCAAGAGCCCGACAAGGCAAACGATCACCGCGATCAGTCCGCCCAGAAATCGCGGCAGCGACTTGGCTTGGTTCAAATCTCACGCCACCCCGGCGCTTTTCAATTTCTCGGTCTGGTCCGCGGAAACCAGCGCTTCGATAATCGCATCGAGGTCGCCGTCCAGAATCTTGGGCAAGTTGTGAACGCTCAAACCGATGCGGTGATCCGTCAGGCGGTCTTGCGGGAAATTGTAGGTGCGAATCTTCTCCGAGCGTTCGCCCGATCCCACCTGCGCGCGACGCGAGTCGGCGGTTTCTTTCTGCCGTTTCTCGATTTCCATTTCGTTGAGGCGCGCGCGCAGCACGCCCATCGCGCGAATCTTGTTCTGCAATTGCGAGCGCTGGTCTTGACACGCAACCACGATGCCAGTCGGCAGATGCGTGAGGCGTACCGCCGTCGCCACTTTTTGCACGTTCTGTCCGCCGTGCCCGGAGGCGTGGAAGATGTCGATCTTGATCTCGTCCGGCTTGATGTCGATTTCCACGTCGTCCACTTCCGCCAGCACCGCGACCGTCGCGGTCGACGTGTGAATGCGCCCCTGCGCTTCGGTCTGCGGAACGCGCTGGACGCGATGGACGCCGCTCTCGTACTTCATTCGCGAGAACGCGCCCTTGCCTTTGATTTCAAACACAACTTCCTTGAATCCTTTCAAGCCGGTGCGGTTCTCGTCGACCAGCTCGACTTTCCAGCCCTTGTCTTCCGCGTAGCGGGTGTACATTCGATAGAGATCGGCGGCAAAGAGCGCGGCTTCATCCCCGCCGGTCCCGCCGCGAATTTCGACGAACACATCCTTGTCGTCGCGCGGATCTTTCGGCAGCAGCAAGACGCGCAGCTCTGCGAGGAAACGGGTCTCGTCCGCTTCCAGTTTTGCCGCTTCCTCCTTCGCCATCGCGCGCAGCTCCTCGTCCGATTCTTCGCGCGCCAGCACGCGCGTCTTTTCCAGCGCGTCGTGCGTCTGCTTGTACTCGCGATACTTGGCGACGGTGGCTTCCATGCCGCTGAGCTCGCGCGTGATCTCGCGCAAGCGCGTTGGGTTCGACGTGACCGCCGAGTCCGCCAGCGCGTCGTGCAGTTCGTCGTAACGTTTTTCGATTGCTTCCAGTTTGTCCAGCATCAATACCCCAGAGTCGAACCGCGAAGAACGCCAAGGTCGCCAAGGTTTTTCTCATTCCTGCTTGGCGTTCTTGGCGGTTCAAGATTTCAACCTTATCTTTCGCAGCACAAAACCTATTTCTTCCGAGCGCAGCGCCGCCGTGACGATAAAGTACACCGCCGCGCCCAGCGCGGCGCCGCCGACCGCGACGAACAACGTGCCGCGCGGGGCGAGCCAATTCGCGAAAGCGACGAGCGCCGCGCCCATCACCGCCGACGCCATGACGATGCGCGCGAGCGATGCGGCAATCCGCCGCGTATCCAGATCGCCCATTCGCCGCCGCAAGAGCGCCAGCAGCGTCAGCATTTCCAGGATCGTCGCGATCGAACTAGCGAGCGCGAGACCGCCCTGCGCCAGCGGCGCAAGCAGCGCCAGACTCAGGGCGATGTTCAGTACCATCGCGCCCACGCCGACGAAAACCGGCGTCTTGGTATCGTGCATCGCGTAGAACGCGCGCGTGAGAATCTCCAGTCCCGAATGCGCGAAGAGCGCGACCGCGTAGAACTGCAACGCCCACGCCGTCTCCGCGGTCGATTGCGCATCGAACTCGCCGCGCTGAAACACCAGCGCGACGAACGGTCTACCCAAAATGAACAAGCCGACCGCCGCCGGGACCGTGAGAAAAAGCGTCGCGCGGAACGCAGTGGAAAACGTACGCCGAAAGTCATCGATATCGTTGCGCGCGTTCTGCTCCGAAAAGGTTGGAAAGACCGCGGTGGCGAGCGACTGCCCGACAATCCCAACCGGCAACAACATCAGCCGCCACGAGTACGACAGCGCGGCAATTGCGCCCGCCGGCAAACCGGAGGCGAGGATCGTGTTGACCAAGAAATTGATCTGCACCGCCGCGATGCCGAAGGTGCGCGGCAGCATCAGCCGCCCCACTTCGCGCACATCGGGATTAGCGAGCCCAAGAACCGGCATATACTGCATCCGCGCACGCACGAGCCACGGAATTTGAATCCCTAGATGCAGGAACGCGCCGGCGACGACGCCCGCCGCGAGACCGTAGACGCCCATCGTCGGCGCGAGGAACAGCGCACCCGCGATGATCGCCGCGTTGTACAGCACCGGCGCGAGCGCGGGCAGAACGAAATGCTGATGCGAATTGAGGATGCCCATCACGATGCCGCTGACGCCAAAGACGATCGGCGTGATGAGCATCCAGCGCATCAGCGACGCGGTCAGCGCTTGATCGGCGGACGCAAAGCCGCGCGCCACCGTCGCGGCGACCACCTGCGGCGCGAAGATCGCCAGCAGCGCGGCGAGCGCCGTAATCAGAATCAACGCGAGATTGATGACCGCACTCGCGAGCCGCCACGCGCGCCGCGTGTCGCCAAGCGCGAGCGCGGCGGCGAAGGTCGGGATAAACGCCGAGCCGAGCGCGCCGCCGGCGACGAGATTGAAAATGAAATCAGGCACGTTGAACGCGGCAAAGTACGCGTCCAGCGCGCGCGACGTACCGAACTGGTGGCTGATGACGATGTCGCGCGCCAAGCCCAGCACGCGGCTGGTGATAAAAAAGACTGTGATGATCGTCGCCGCGCGGGCAAGTTGGCGCGGACGCGCCGCGGCGGTCGCAGGTGAAACCACGTCCGCATTATAACACGAGCATCGTGATCTGTGTAATCGGCTTGCCGAATGCTTTGACTGCGCAAATCGATTTGTCAAAAAATCGAATCGGGTGTATTATCGCTGGCGTCAGAAAGAACTCATTGGAGGAATTTCCTTTGGCAAACACACATGCTGCTGAAAAAGCGATTCGTCAAAGCGCCCGCCGCCGCGTACGCAATCGCGTCATTCGCTCGACCACTCGCACCGATGTCAAGAACGCCAACGCGCTGATAGCCGCGGGCGACCTTGCCGCGTCCGAGAAAGCAACGCTGGAAGCCATCAGCGCGCTGGACCGCTCGGCGCGCAAAGGCGTTATCAAGCGAAACAACGCCGCGCGCCGCAAATCGCGTTTGATGAAGAAACTGAGCCAGCTCCGCGCCGCGAAGAAATAATTTCGATCGACCACCCCTGCCCCATCGACCGGCTTGAGGCGAGACTTGTTCTCGCCTTTTTCATTTTCCCCGCCCGACCTTAAAGTTTGCCGCAGACCCTTGACACAGAACACCTGTTCGGTTTATAATGGGGTTGGTAGAACACGGGTTCTGGTCGCCCATACCCGACACACTCTGACCTTGCCACTGTAGCCATTGGCGAGGGTTTTCCGATAGGAACGCGAATGTTGAATCTAAAGCCCTGCCCGTATCGTCAAGTCGACGACGAAGGGCACATCCTCT
>JBBIJS010000098.1:0-5229 GCA_037445855.1 Chloroflexota bacterium
GCCGCCGGCGCGCACGCCGAGATGGCGAACAGAAGGAACACGGTTAGCGCAACAAGCGAGATCATCTTCTTCACTGTCAAGCCTCCTTTGACTCTGGGCTCGCGCGGCTTATACCCGCGCGGGCGTACGGGTTGGGTTTGCATTGAATCAAAACAGTCAATCGTCTGGATTCGAAAACGGCACCTCCCTTCGCAAACTGATTGCGTTCACGTCGTGCGGCGCGCCAGCCGGACCTTGTACTCGTACCGGTCGGCGCGGTAAAACGTCGTGGTGTACTCGATGGGACGCATATCTACGGTCAGCGTCAGCCGGCGGCGCACGAGGAGCGGCGCGTTCCGCCGGACTTTGAGATTGCGCGCAATCTCTGCCGATGCCGAGACCGCGCCAATCGATTCGTCGGCTTCAACCAACGGGGTGTGAAATTGCTGCTCGAGTGTTTCGTAGAGGGAAATCACGTTGAGGTCTTGCCGCGCCAGCCGCTCGCCGAGGTCGCACTGCCAATAGCCCTGCGCCACCGCGATCGGCTCACGGTTCGCGTACTGGATCCGCTCGATGTAGAAGACGGACTCGCGCGCCGATGTGCCGAGCAGAGACGCGATCTCGGCGGGCGGAACGCGCGGCTCGGCGCGAAGCAACTTGAAATTCGGCTGAATGTGACGGCTCTGCATTTCTTCCGCAAAGGAGGTCAAGTGCAGGAGGTGTTCTTCGATCCTGGAGCGTTTGACGAAGGTGCCTTTGCCGGCTTGGCGGTAGATCAGTGCTTCGCGGACCAGGTCATGCACCGCGCGCCGCACCGTGGTGCTGCTCAAGTTGTAGCGGCGCATCAGTTCGTGCTCGGTAGGCAGCGCATCGCCCGGCTTGTAGACGCCCTGCGCGATCTCTTCGCGCAACGTCTCCGCCAGCCAGCGATAGTACGGGGAAAAGCGATTGGGAGACACGGCGGTTCTCCTTTGAACTGCGTATTATTGCATTAGCGCACTATTTAGAGGTTACCACAACCGGTTTCTCCTGTCAAGTGGAACGCGGGGGTTGTTGCAAAGTCGCGAAGGTGAATGAGTAAAATTAGCTTAGCCGCGCCCATTCAGACCGCGCCCGATCTTCGGGAACAGCAACGCGCAAGCCATCTTCTGACTTGCGCGTTCTGCGTGGCAGGGGAGATAGGACTTGAACCTACAACCGCTCGTTTTGGAGACGAGTGCTCTGCCAAATTGAGCTACTCCCCTTCGCCGCAAATATTCTAGCACAAAAGCCAGCAACGCGCAAATTAAACGCCCGTTCGCCTCGCCCAACCCGCTCCCGAACGATTTCGCCTCCCCTCCCGACCAGTCCCTTTGTCCCCCTTGTCAAACTCACCGCCGCACCCTATACTTGGGCTAGTCCGTTTTCGTCGCGGGCGCCGCGGCAGTCCGGAGGAACAGATGGATTTTCGGGTCGATCAAAAAGGCAAGTACTATACCACGCGCGTGACCAAGGAAACCGTGACGGTGACCGCGCGCCTGCAGGACACGATCGTGCACGGCACACTGCACCTCGCGCCGGACAATCGCCTCAAGGACGAAATGAACAGCGCGGAAACTTTCGTCGCGGTCACCCACGCGCAGGTCTTCGCGCTCACCGGCGAGCGCCCGCTCTACACGACCGAAATCCTGATCGTCAACAAAAGCCAGATCGTCTGGATCTTTCCTCACGATAGCTCGACGCCCGAACCGGCGCCGGCGGCTTAACTCGCGTGTCAACCGATGATGAACCCCACCACCGCCGCGACCTTGCCCACGCTTTTACGCGAACCCCAGACGCTAGCAGAGACGCGCCTCAACCCCGGGCTGATCTACGATCTCGCGCTCAAAGTAATCTACTTTGCCGGCGAATTGAGCGGTCACGCGATTGCCGAGAATCTCAAGTTGCCCTATTCCAACATCGTCGACAAAGCGCTGGCGTACTTGATCAAAGAAGAATTCGTCTCCATTACTGGGTCGCAAGGCTTGGGCGAGCGCGGCTACACGTACGTCATTTCCCAAAAAGGCAGCGGCAAGGTTCACGAAGTCTTGGAGCGCTCCCAATACGTTGGACCTGCGCCGGTTTCCCTCGCCGCGTACAATCAAGTCACCGGCGCGCAATCTCTGAGCGCGCTCAAAATCACGCGCGCCGAAATCCGCCAGGCGTTCACGCACCTCGTCTTGTCCGAGGCGATGCAGCGGCGCATCGGTCCGGCGGCAAATTCCGCGCGGTCGATCTTTCTCTACGGACCGCCGGGCAACGGCAAGACCACCATCGCGGAAGCCATCGCGACGCTTTTCAAGGGCAGCGTGTATATTCCGTACGCCATCGCGGTCGACAGTCAAATCATCCAGGTGTACGATTCGATGAGCCACGTCCCGGTCGCCTGCGCGTCCGCCGACGCGACCGAGTCGCCGCTGGACGCGCGCTGGGTCTTGTGCCAGCGTCCCTTCATCGTGACCGGCGGCGAGCTGACGTTGGAGCTGCTCGATCTCATTTTCGATCCGCTCACCAAAATCCACCAAGCGCCTTATCAAATGAAGGCGAACGGCGGCATGTTTCTGCTGGACGATTTTGGTCGACAGCAAGTCGCGCCGCGCGATCTGTTGAATCGCTGGATCGTGCCGCTCGAAAAACGAGTTGATTTTCTGACCCTGCAAACCGGCAAGAAGATCGAGGTACCCTTCAACGTGCTGCTCGTCTTCTCGACGAACCTGAATCCAACGGAGTTGGTCGACGACGCCTTCTTGCGCCGCATCCCGCACAAGATCAAGGTCGGCGATCCGACCTGGGATGAATTTCGCGAAATCTTTCAGCGCGTTGCCGCGCAGCGCGGCGTCGCGTACGACGAAGAGGGTTTCAAGCACCTGGTGCTCGAACACTACGTCAAAGCCAAGCGCGAACCCAAAGCTGTCCATCCGCGCGACTTGATCGACCAGATTATCGATAATGCGAACTATTTGGAATTTGAGCCGCGCCTGACCAAAGAGCTGGTCGACGCCGCGGCGGATGCCTATTTCGTCACACTCAATTGACGGTGGAGCGCGTATGCCCAGTTTGCTAGATCGTGTCCAGCCGATAAAAACGTCCGAGTCCGTTTCGCCGCCGGAGGGAGTCTCCGCCTTCGCATCCGCCGTCAGCGCGCCCGCCGCGCCCGCGCCGGCAGACCCGCGGCAAAGCAAACTGCGCCAGTGGATCGTGGAACGCATCCTCGCGGGATTGGACGCGCCCGGCGAACTGCGCCGCGATGAGTCGACCCAGACGCTCGTGCGCGAACGCTTTGCCGCGGTCTACACGTCCGCCGGCGTCCAGTTGCCGCCAGACCAAGTGAAGCGGCTGGAGACCGGCGTGCTAAACGAGATCATCGGCTTTGGACCCATCGATCCGCTGTTGGATGATCCGACCATTACCGAAGTGATGGTGAACGGGCCGGATCATGTTTACATCGAACAAAAAGGGCGCGTGCTGGAGAGCCAAGTGCGCTTTGACGACGAGCAGCACGTCTATCGCGTGATCGATCGAATCCTCCGTCCGCTGGGACGCCGCGTGGATCGCAAATGGCCCATCGCCGACGCGCGCCTGCCGGACGGCTCGCGCGTGAACGTGATCATTCCGCCCAGCGCCATCGACGGGCCCACGATCACGATTCGAAAATTTTCCAAGAAAAAACTGACCATCGAAGATCTGATCCAGTTCGGCTCGCTGACGCCGATGATGGCAGATTTCCTGCGCGCGTGCGTCGTCTCGCGCCTGAACATCATCGTCGCCGGCGGCACCGGCAGCGGCAAGACCACGCTGCTCAACGTCCTGTCGAATTTTATTCCGGATACCGACCGCATCGTCACCATCGAAGATTCCGCCGAACTGCGCCTCGCCAAGCCGCACGTCGTCCGGCTGGAAGCGCGCCCGCCCGACCCGGACGGCACGGGGCGCGTGACGATCCGCGACCTGGTCGTCAACGCGTTGCGGATGCGCCCAGAGCGCATCGTCGTCGGCGAGGTACGCGACGCCGCCGCGCTCGATATGCTGCAAGCGATGAACACCGGGCACGACGGTTCGCTGACCACGCTGCACGCCAACACGCCGCGCGACACGATCAGCCGCCTCGAGACGATGTCGCTCATGGCGGGGATTGATTTCCCGATCAAGGTCATTCGCGAACAAATCGCCGCGGCGATCGACCTCGTGGTGCAGACCGCGCGCCTGCGCGACGGCTCGCGCAAGATCGTCCAGATCACCGAGGTGCAGGGCATGGAAGGCGAGGTCGTCGTGATGCAGGACATTTTCAGATTCGTAGAACGCGGCGTAGACACCGAGGGCAAGGTGACCGGCGAAGCGCAGACGACCAGTATTCGCCCCAAGTTCACGCCGCGGCTGGAGACGCACGGCTTTCGACTGCCGCCGGAAATGTTCACCGCCAGCGTAACGAATGACGTGAAACGGCGATAACGTGGTATAATCTGAAACCAGGTCTGTGCGCAGGGCCTGGTTTCTTCAATTTACTGGAGGAGGCAAAGATGCTACCCCCGGAACCAAAGCCACCCGAGTACCTGCTCGCCTCAATCGACAAGAACGACCTGCCGCGCGAACGGCTGCGCAACCTCGGCGCGGCGGCGCTCAAGACCGAAGAGCTGATCGCCATCATCTTGCGGACGGGCTCCCCCGGCGAACACGTGCTGCATCTGGCGGAACGATTGCTCAAAGAGTGCGGCGGACTGGTGGGGTTGGCGCGGCTGCCTTTCAGCGAGCTGACGAACGTTCGCGGCTTGGGGGCAGCCAAGACGACAGAACTGCAGGCGGTGTTCGAGCTGGGTCGCCGGCTGCAGATCGCTTCGCCGGAAGACCGCCCGATGATCAAATCGCCGGCGGACGCGGCGAATTTATTGTCGGAGATGAGTGTGCTGGAACAGGAGACGATGCGCACGATCCTGCTGGACACCAAGAACCGCGTGCTGGCAATGCCGACGGTCTATCGCGGCTCGCTGCACACGACCGTCGTGCGCGTAACGGAACTCTTCCGCGAGGCGGTGCGGCAGAACTGCGCCGGGTTGATCATCGCGCATAACCATCCCTCCGGCGATCCAACGCCGTCGCCGGAAGATGTGGCGGTGACTGCGGAAATTGTCAAAGCGGGGAAGATCCTGGACATCGACGTGCTAGACCATCTGGTGATCGGCGCGGGGCAGAAATTCGTCAGTCTCAAGGAACGCGGGCTAGGGTTTGGGTAGATGG
>JBBIJS010000098.1:5329-10243 GCA_037445855.1 Chloroflexota bacterium
CGCACGCCCGAGACAGACGCATCGTAATCCCAACCGGACGCGTAGATTTGAAGCGAGGTAATGAAAAACGGTTTGGGATCAAGCGTCTCGAACAGATTGCCGGCTTCAAAAGGGACCCAGAGGTCTGGCGGAATCTGCTCGCCGTTATTGGTCGGATTGTTGGTCGTGTTCTGAATATAAAAGCCGTGCACCCACTCCGCCTCACTGCCGTAGACATCGCGGTACCTCATCCGCAGGATAAGCGGGTACTCCGAACTGAGAACGCCGCCGCCAGACAAACTCTGAAAATGGATGCGAATGTCGGCGGAAAGACTCACGGAGCGATAGTCCGAAACTTCCTTGTTGATTGATTGAATCACGCCGGTGATCGCGCTGGTCTGATTGGAATTGCTGCGCGTGAGGTTCACGGCGTGGCGATCGCCCAGCAGCGTAACGGTGACGCTGCCGGTCGCCACGGTCGGATCGTTTGCCGGCTCGCGCACCACCGTCCAACCGCGCGCGAGCGGATCGTTGAAATCGCCGTTGACGATAATATCTTGCGCGGCGGGCAGCGCCGGCAGCGGCGGCTGACCCAGCGTCGCCACTGTCCGTTGGCCGCGCGTCACCTGGACGCTTCGATTCTGCGCGGTGACCGCGGCGTTGCCATTGGTGACGATCACCTGCGCCGAGTCCGCCGTCACCTCGATCGCATAACTCCCCTCGCTCAATGACGCGACCAGTTGCGGCGTGCTGACTTGAAAATCGCGCGCCGGCGCGGGGTTGGCTTGTTGCGCGACGAGCGCCGCCGCGCCCACGCGCAGCCGGCCGCGCGCCTCGTCGATCCACAGCGTGATCGGTTCAATGCCCCACGGAAAAGTCGATACGCGCATCTGGCGCAACGTGATCGCCGTGCTCGGGAAGAGGATCGTGGTGCTGCCGTCCTGAAACGTCAGGATCCCGCGCGAATTCTCGTCCGTCTCGAGCGTGCTGCCTTCGGGCAATTCCATCGATTTCGTCACCGCGATCGGCGCCGCCGCGCCGGGCTGCTGCACGCGCACCGTTCCACCAATGACTTCCAGAGTCGCGGTCTGCGCGGACGTCGCGTGGTGGAGATAATAGCGCATGCCGAGCGGGACTGTGGCGCAGAGCAGCAGGAACGCGGCGAACGCGCCCACGATCACCAGCCACGCCATGCGCTCTGGATTCTTTTTCATCATCGCTCAACAACCCGCGTTACCCCGTGCGGGTCATTTCGAGCGCCGCGAGAAACCCCTGTTCGCGTTAGATTTATCGTCGCTCCACTCCTCGAAATGACAGTGCGTAGCATCAGTGAGAAAATCAAAAACGAATTTCAAAGCGCCGATACTCGCCCGTCGCCGCGTCCCACGTGACTTGTACGTTCTCGACCGCCGCCGACGCGGGACCTGCCCGCGCCGCGTCCAGCAAGCGCTCCAGCGCGTCGCGCGCGCCCTCCGCGACGAACTCGACCGAGCCGTCGGATCGATTGCGCACGTATCCAACCAAATCAAACTCGGCGGCGCGCCGCTGCGTAAACCATCGAAAGTTTACACCCTGCACCATTCCGGTTACAATAGCCGTCAAGCGAACATTCATCGATTTCCATTATACCATTTCTGAACGGAGACACAAATGCCGATGCTGACGGTGGACGATGCGCGCGCCTATTACGCCGGCGCGGAGAGCGGGCATGATTTCGATCACGTCCTGCGCGTGCTGGCGATGGCGGAGCGGCTGGCGCGCGTGGAAGGCGCAGACCTGGAGATCGTTCGCGCCGCGGCGCTGCTGCACGATATTTCACGCGCGGACGAAGACCAAGCCGGCAGCGGCGACCACGCGCAGATGGCGGCGGAACGCGCCCGCGCGATTCTGATCGCGCGCGGCGTCCCGCCGGCGCGCGCGGATGCCGTCGCGCACGCGATTGCCGCGCACCGCTTTCGCGGCGGCACCGCGCCGCAAACGTTGGAGGCGAAGGTCCTTTTCGACGCGGACAAGCTCGATTCGATTGGCGCGATCGGCGTCGCGCGCGCGTACGCGATCTCCGGCGTGCTCAACCAGCGGCTGTGGAGCCACGCGCCGGCGGACGCGGTGGCGACGCGCGACCAGCACAACGCGGAGCACACCGCCGCTGCAGAATTTGCGGTTAAACTCAGCAAGGTGCGCGAGCGCGTGCACACTGCCGCCGCGCGCCAGATCGCGGACGAGCGGCACGCGTTTATGGCGGAGTTTTTCGCGCGGCTAGAGCGCGAAGTTCGCGGGGAGGTCTAAAGACCTTGAACCACGAAGACACCCAGACACAGTACATCACAGATTTGAGGAGAAGGCGTTCTCCAACGCCGTCTATGTCACGGAAATCGCTTGGTTTTGGCACCGCCGCGCTAGAGAGCGCTGGCTCCTCGCCCAAATCTGTGATGTACTGAGACACGAAGGGCTTGGTAACAGACAGCCGATCTGCCATTTCGAGCGGAGCGAGAAATCTTTGGCGTTGGAGGAAGATTTCTCTTCGCAAAACGCGCTCGTCGAACTGACAAAAGACCTCCACACCCAAACCCCACACCGCCTTCATAACTTCTTCATACCCTCCTGCTAGAATGATCGTAGAAAGATGCGGATGGACTCCGCAATAAAAAACAGGAGGCACAGAATGAAAAAGGTCGTGGTGGTCGCGGTACTTCTCGGAGTAGTGGCAGCGCTCGGTCTGGGCGCGACGCTGGCGCTGGCGCAGGGACCGGTTCAGCCGCCGGCGCCCGGCTTTGGACCGGGCGGGAGGCGCGGCGCGTTCGGTTTGAACGCGGATTGGCAGACCCCGATGCAAGGCGCAGTCGCTCAGGCGCTCGGCATCACCCTCGACGACTTGAACGCGCAGTTGCGCGCCGGCAAAACGGTCGCGCAGATCGCGCAATCGAAAAACATCAGTCTCACGAAACTGCACGACGATGTTCAAGCCGCGCACAAGGCGCTGATCCAGCAAGCGGTGAAAGACGGCAAGTTGACGCAAGCGCAAGCGGACGCGATGCTCTCCCGTCTCGACGCGATGCACCAGTACTTTACCGCGAACGGCGGCACGTGCCCCGGCTTGACCGGCGGCGCGGGGTTTGGACCCGGTATGATGGGCGGACGCGGATTCTGGACCGCGCCAACCACTAAATGACGTGTAACCGTTCAGGTGATGCCGCGTCGTCGTAGGGGCGAGGCATTCGCCAAACCTAGAGCGCTGGAAAAATTGGTTGGTATATGCTGACCGTGCCAGATGAAATAGCTGACTGTGCGAATGCCTCGCCCCGACTGAACGGTTACGATGACGTGACCTTCACGCAGATAGGGACGGATTATACCGTCCCTATCTTTTTGTACCCTTTCCAGGATCGCTGCATCCAAAGAGTAGATACTTGTTGGAGGAAACAATGCCGACCGCCGTACCCGATCTCGCTGCGCTAGAGCGCGAACTGGAACAGTTGAAGCAGCAACTGCCGCGCCATTCGATTTCTCCGTCGATTCAGGCGCGCATCGACGAATTGGAAGAACAGATTGATGCGTTGAAAAACGCCGCACTGAAAGACGCGGCATAGCCCAGTCCGATTTTGATGTTTCGCGCCATCGTGATATAATAAACCCGCAAGTTTATCTTCGTCCCGCGGGTTGCGGATCCATTTAATTTTCCCCGGTTGTCAGGAGTGGAAGACAACCTTTGTTCGCCCGCGTGACGAAGCACGGGCATCAAGTTCAGCACCTGTAGTTGGGCGTGTGCGACACGCTCAACGCGGCAGGTGCTTTTTGTTTCAACGAGGAGACACCCAATGCAACGAATCGCCGCCGTCACTCTGCTCGCGCTTTTCCTCGCTGCGTGCGCGACTGCCGCGCCCGCGCCGCTCCCCACCTACACGCCGTTGCCGACCTACACGCCGTACCCCACGTACACGCCGCAACCGACGTTTGCGCCGGCATCCGTCGCGAAGGCATCGCCGCCACCCGCGCCGGTCGTGGCAAACACGCCCGCCGCGCTATGTATCGCGTGGACGGAAGCCGCCGCGCACGTGGGCGAGACGACGTGTGTGCGCGGCACGGTCGTTTCCACGAACGCCTCCGGCAGCACGTTCTTCATCGACTTCGACAAGACGCGCGCGTCGTTCTACGCCGTGTCGTTCAGGCACACGTTTGACGATGTGCGCGGCAAGTGCGTTGAGATTTCTGGAAAAATCTCGCCATACAACGGACGACCGCAGATCATCATCGACAGCAAGGAGCAAGTGAAAGTCTGCGCGGATTGATGGAAATGAAAATGAGCCGCCGGTTTTGCCCGGCGGCTCAGACATTTTCCGCAAACGATTTGCGTGTAGGGCGAGGTGACCTCGCCCCTACTTCTGTGTGCTTCTGCGGCGTCCTTGTTATTCTGCCACCGCATCAAAGAACCGGAT
Source organism: Chloroflexota bacterium (assembly GCA_037445855.1). Taxonomy (GTDB): domain Bacteria; phylum Chloroflexota; class Anaerolineae; order UBA4142; family UBA4142; genus DAIDTM01. The sequence continues at coordinate 9,742 of JBBIJS010000098.1, forward strand.
ATACGCCTCCACGCCGCGATAGAAATTCGGCAGGTGCAGTTTCTCATTCGGCGAGTGAAGGTTGTCGTCCGGCAAGCCAAAGCCCAGCAGGATCGAATCCACGCCGAGCTTGTCCTGCACCATGCTGACCACCGGCACGCTGCCGCCCTCCAATTTGAACACCGGCTTGACGCCGAAGGTCGCTTCCAACGCTTTCGTCGCCGCGCGGACGCCGGGCGTATCGCGCTTGACGATGACCGCGGGACCGCTCACGAATTTCTTCAGCTCCCAGCGCACCGTCGGCGGCGCGTGCTTGTCCAGGTACGCGCGCAATTGCGATTCTACTTCTTTGTCGTCTTGGTACGGCACAAGCCGCATCGAAATCTTCGCCATCGCTTTTGCCGGCAGGACCGTCTTCGCGCCCTCGCCGGTAAAACCGGAGAGGATGCCGCAGATTTCCAGCGTCGGTCGCGCGCCGAGCCGCTCCGCCGTCGTGAAACCCTTTTCGCCGTGCAGTTGCGGC
>JBBIJS010000099.1:0-10101 GCA_037445855.1 Chloroflexota bacterium
CCACAAGCTTGTCAGTCTCCTCGCCGCGCGCGGTCAGCATGATGATCGGCACGTTGGAGTCCTTCCGCAGCGCGCGCGCCACGTCCAGTCCCTCCATCTCCGGCAAACCCAGATCGAGAACGACCAGGTCGGGTTTCTCCGCGCGCGCGGCGGCAAGTGCAGACTTGCCATCGCCGGCAGTCGAGACGGCAAATCCGGCGCGTTCGAGATAATCACGCGCGAGCGTTACGATTTTCGGCTCGTCGTCAACAACGAGAATGGTCTTCATAGGTTTAGGTAATTGGTAGACACAGTACATCACAGATTTGGGCGAGGAGCCAGCGCTCTCTAGCGCGGCGGTGCTAGAACCAAGCGATTTCCGTGACATTGACGGCGTTAGAGAACGCCTTCTCCTCAAATCTGTGATGTACTGAGACAGGTGAACAGGTAGACAAGGAAACAAGAACTCTGCCTTGTCTACCTGGCTCCTTGTTTACCTGCCTACTTTGCTTCTGTCTCGTGCATCTTGCGATGCCATTCCGCAACCATCGGCGGCACGTCGTGTTCGTCCCGGTCCCAATGCCGGTGGTGACGCCAACCCCAGTGACCGCCCCAGAAGATTCCGCGCAGCAAGCCGAAGATCAGGAAGAAGAACAACAGTGGGAACAAGCAGCCCAGGAATCCAAATCCCCAGCCAAAGGGTCGATAGAAAAATGGTCCGCCGAAGTACGGGTACGGTGCGGTACCCGTTGCCGGTGCGACCAGGTTTCCGCCGCCAGCCATTCCCTGGGCGACGCCCGCGTTGTACGCGTAAACGCCGATACCCACCGCGCCGACGATGAGAACAATCGCGAGCAACAATCCGAAGACAAATCTCCCGTTCATTTTGCTTCTCCTTTCAGAAGTCTACTCTGAACGAGATTATTGCATTTAATTGTGAATGGATTATGAACTCACGACAGAGAGATTGCGGACGTCGTCAGTGTGTCATTGCGAGCGAAGCGAAGCAAGCTCATTGCCTGATTCAGAGATTGCTTCGTCGCAAAAATCGCTCCTCGCAATGACACGTCACTTTTCCCACGGACGCGGATTGCGCTTACCCGCCCCCAGCACCTCGCCGATCATGCGCGGCACGAACACGCGCGGCGTCAGCAGTTTGCGCATCCTGCCGTTCTCGCCGCCGCGCTGCGCCATGGCGACGACGAAGCGCGCCGGCACCGCCGGCGGATTGCCGAACACGCGCATCGCCCACTCAAATCGCGCGCGCAGCCGCGGGTCGTCTACACCTTCCGCGCCGGTCAGCATCTCGGTCCAGATCATTCCCGGCAGCACCGCCAAGATCGAAATGCCGCTGTCGGCGTACTCCTGCGCCAGCGTCTCGGTCAAGCGCGCAACCGCGGTCTTGGACGTACCGTACGCCGATTGGTTCGGCGCGGCGCTCGTCGCGCCCGCGCCGAGAACGTTGATGATCTGTCCGGTTTTGCGCGGCAGCATTTTATCGAGCGCGACGCGGCAGCCGTGATACGCGCCGAAGAAATTCGTCTCGAAGGCGGCGCGCCACCGCGCCGGATCGATGTCGGTTGTTTTGCCCCAGCCGGGCGAGATGCCCGCGTTGTTAATCCAGATGTCGATCGGTCCAAACCGGGCGATTGCCGCGTCCGCGAGCGCGCGCACCTGATCCAAGTCGCGCACGTCGCACGCCACGCCGAGCGCGTCGGCTGGGCGCGGCAGCGCGCTCACGGTCGCCTTGACCGCGTCCGCGTCGCGCGACGAGATCGCCACACGCGCGCCGGCGCGCTGAAACTCGATCGCCATCGCCTTGCCCAAGCCGCGTGAACTGCCGGTGATTACAGCAACCTCACCGCTGAGTTGAGACATTGTCGTTTCACTCCGCCTGTTTTTGTGGAAAGAGTACGCCGCGCAGCCATCCGAAAACGATGACGAGCAGTCCAGCTGGAATAAGCCAAAGAAGGTGATACCACGCGCCAATCGCCATCACCAGATAACCGAGCAAGCGAATCGCTTGCATCGCTTGGGTCATATACTGCTTGACGTATTGCCCAAACGCCGACTGCTTGTACGGTTCGAGGTCGGTGAATCGCACGATGATCAACGACGTAACGACGGATGGAACAATGGCAATGATGACTGCGGCGATAAAGTCTTGCTGCCAGAAGAAATAGAGGGCGATGAGACCAGTGCTCCAATCGACAAATAGTTTTGCTGGATGGATTTGATGGTAGAGCGATTTCTCTTGCGAGTTCATCTGTCATAATCCCGGGCACACGCGCGGTGCAGCCAACGGACGCCGTTCTGCCTGGTCCTATCGGCAGCCAACGGAACGTTATGGCGAGCGTTCTCTACGCGCAGTGATCTCTTACGAATTCCTCCAGTGCGTTCAAATCGAACGGGCGTCCGTGTCCGGAGTAGCACACGCGCGGCTGGAGCGATTTGATCCGGCACGCGCTCTCACGCGCCGCCGCCGCATCTTCCCAAAATAATGGAAACGAGACGTGCAGCAAATTCAGCATCGCGTCGCCGACAAAAACAGCGCCATCTTCAAACGCGATGCTGACCGAGCCGGCAGTATGTCCCGGCGTGTGAACGACGCGCGCGTCGATCCCAAAATCGCGCAGTGCCATGCCGTCCTCTAGCCACACGTCCGGCGTGAATGTTTCCAGCGGCGCCGCCCAGCCGAATTTTGCGATTGTTCGTCCCACCGCATCCGTCGTCGTATTGCGCCCCGGCGGGATTTTCAAATCGCGCGTCGCGGTCAGCCGCGCGTCCGCGCGGTGCAGCGCGATCGGCGCGCCGGTCAATCGTTTCAACGCGACCGCGCTGCCGGCGTGATCGATGTGACCATGCGTCAGCAGAATCAGGCGCACGTCCGCCGGCGCATGTCCGAGCGCGCGAATCGCGTTGACGATCCGCCGCGCCTGCCGCGGCATCCCGGCGTCGATCACCACCACGCCGCGCTCGCTTTCAACGAGGTGCGTGTTGGCAATGCCGGTGAAGAGCGTGTGAACCTTCATAGGTAGTTGGGTTGTTGGGTGGTTAGGTGGTTAGGTGGTTGTGATATCGCGACGAACTGCCTAACCACCCAACCATCTAACCGCCTAAACTAGCGTCATTCGTACCGCAACGCGTCAATCGGATGCAGCGACGCGGCGCGCGCGGCAGGATACAAGCCAAAGAACAATCCGACCGCGACCGAGAATCCGACCGCGAGCGCCACCGACGACGGCGCGACGACGGTTTTGATCAAACCGGTCGCGTTCACCAGCGCGCCGACTGCCGCGCCAAACAGAATCCCGATCGCGCCGCCGGTCACGCTGAGCGTGATCGCCTCGATCAGAAATTGCAGCAAGATGTCCTTGCGCCGCGCGCCAATCGCTTTGCGGATGCCGATCTCGCGCGTGCGCTCGGTCACGGAAACGAGCATGATGTTCATGATCCCGATGCCGCCGACCAAGAGCGAGATCGCGGCAATCGACGCGAGAAAGATCGTGAGCACATCGGTGATCTGGTTCAACGCGCCGAGAATATCCTTTTGGCTCAGCACGGTAAAATCATCTTGCTGATAAACGATCTTGTGCCGATGCCGCAACACTTGAGTGATCTGCGACATTGCCGCGTCCATTTGTTTTTCGCCGGTCGCGGAAACAAAGACGGTGGTCACGCGCGGCGCGCCCTGCGCGGTTTGCGCCGACGTGCCGAAGAGGCGCTGCTGCACCGTGGTGATCGGCGCGAAGATCACGTCGTCCTGGCTCCCGCCGAACATCCCCGAGCCGCCCTTTTCGCTCATCACGCCGATCACTTTGAAAGGAATCCGATTGATCTTGATCGTTTGCCCCACCGGGTCTTGCGTTCCGAAGAGCGTCTTTGCCGTTACCGTGCCGATCACCGCGACGCGCGACACGGCTTCCAGATCGCGCTGGTCGATAAAGCGGCCGCGCGCAGCGGGCCAATTGCGCACCGTTTGGTAACTAGGCGTCGTGCCGGTCACATTGGTGTTTGTGTTGTTGCTGCCGCCCGTCACCTGCGCGTTGCGCGTAAACACCGGCGCCACGCCGGCAATCGCAGAACAGCAGGCGGGATCGCTAAGCGCGGTGGCGTCGGCGAGCGTCAGCGTGGCGGCGGTGCCGGACGCCGCGCGAATGCCGGCGGACGAAGTCTGCCCCGGAAATACAAAGACCAGGTTCGAGCCGATGCCCTGAATCTGCTGCGTGATCGCCGCGCCCGCGCCTTGTCCCACCGACAGGAGCGCGATCACCGCGCCGACGCCGATGATGATCCCCAGCATCGTCAGCATCGAGCGTAATTTGTTCGCGTTCAGACTGCCAAATGAGACGCGGAGGCTTTCAAGAAAGTTCATGGTTGGTTGATCACCGAGCCGGCAGGAGCAGGAACAGTAACGTCAGCGCGCCGCCTGCCAGGATCGCTTTGAGATAAACGCTCCGCGCCTGACGACGTAACTGCGCCTTTACATCCTCGTCATCGATCAGTTCTTTGCCGGTGTCCATATTGCGCGCGCCGCGCGCCGCGAGGTTCACTCAGGTCTTGTCGCGCGCTTGGAAATAGCCGATGCCACCCGCGGCAAACGGCAGGAAGAGCAGCACGCGCCACAACGGAGCAACGCCACTCCCGAGGAGCAGTGCGGCGAGCGCGAATCCGACGGCGTACGCCGCGACGCCAAGGACGAGTCGCCGGCGTTGCTCACGCGGACCGATATTCGTAAAGCACACCACTTGCGCCGCCGCGTCGTTTTGGGGCGCTGGAGTGGGCGAACTTGGACTAGCACGCATTGTATTCATCAACGCATTCCTAACTCGGACAAGCCGAAACCCAACAATCTTAACCGCAAAGAGCGCAAAGAACGCAAAGAAATAAAATTTCTGAACCTTTGCGACCTTTGCGCTCTTTGCGGTTCAAGATCTTTGCTTTTTGTGCAAACATTTCATTCGATAGGTACTATGGTTTTGGCGGACCAAACCCGCCGCCCGTAATCGGATTCTGCGCGGTGATCGAGGTGACCACTTGCTGTCCCTCGCTCAAACCGCTGAGAACCTCCGTCTCCTGGTCGTTCGCCAAACCCAGTTTTACTTCTACTGCTTGCGTCTGCCCCGGCGCTTTTAGAACGGTGACATACAATTTATTGTTCGCCGCGCGCACCGCCTGATTGGGCACGAGCAGCACGTTCTCCTTGTTGGCGACGACGATGTTCGCGTTCGCCGTCATCCCGATTTTCACCGGCACGTCGGTCGAATTGAGCGAGACCGTGGCGATATAGTTGACGACGCCCTGGATCGTCGTCGCGGTCGCGGCGACCTCGGTTACCTTCGCGTTGATCGATGCGTCCGGGTACGCGTCCAATCCGATCGTCACGTCCTGCCCCACTTTGACGCGCGCAATGTCCGTCTCGTCGATATTCACTTCGACGCGCAATTCGGTCGTATCGGCGACGCCGAGCAGGACGCGCCCCGCCGGCACGAACGAGCCGAGATCGTAATCGACGTGCGTGACGATGCCGCCGAACGGCGCGCGCAGAATTCCATTGTCGAGTTGCGCTTTGGAGATATCACGCGCCGCGCGCGCCTGATCGACGCCGGCTTGCGCGCTCTGCGCATCGTTCGCGGACGGATTGGTGAGGCGCGTCAGTTGCGCGCGGGCTTGCTCGAGCGCGGATTGCGCTTGCTTCAGCTGGCTGTCGCTCGGCGTCACTTTGGAGTTGAAAACCGCGAGCGCCCTTTGATAATCGGACGACGCTTGCTGCAACGTGAGCGACTGCGGCGCCATCCCGATGAACGGATTGCTCGCGCCGCCGATACGGTCGTACGCGGCTTGCGCTTGATCGAGCGCCGCCTTCGCGCGGTCGAGGTCGGCTCGCGCGATCAAGAGATCGTTCTGGCTGGGCTGGAGCACTTGCGCGAGCGCGGCTTGCGCGGACGCCACGCTCGCCTTCGCGGCGGCAACATCGCCGGGCGTTGGATTCTTCAATTGATCGAGCTTCGCCTGCGCGGCGGACAGACTCGCTTCCGACTGCGCGAGTTGGAATTCCGCCGCGCGCGTATCGAGCTGCGCGAGCAATTGCCCGGCTTGGACAACATCGCCCTGTTTCACCTCAAGCCGGGTCAGCGGTCCCGTCGCGTTGAACGCCATCTGCGCTTCGCGCAGCGGACTGATCGACCCGGTCGCGCTGACGGTGGCGATCAGCGCGCCGCGCCGGACGGGCGCGGTCTCCAGCGCGCTGGCGGCTGCCGCATTGTCCGCGTTCGATCGCGACGCGATCACCGCGACGAGCACGACCAGCAGCACCAGCGCGCCGCCGGCGAGCAAAACATACGCGCGTTTACTCAAATTCATTCCGTTTCCTTTTCCAATGCCGCGAGGTACGTCGTCAGCAGCCGCACAAACGCGTGGCGGTCGCGCGCGGTGAGACGGTCGAGCGCGCGCTGCATGCGTTCTGCGCGCGCCGCGCGCGCGCGCGCGACTAGCTTGCGACCTGCCGCGGTGAGATTCACCACCACTTTGCGGCGATCTTGCGGGTCGTCGCCCCGCACGACCAAGCCGGCGCCCTTCAGCCGGTCGACGATCCCGGTCATCGTGGGGTACGACTGGAACATCTCTTCGGCGATGGTTCCGATCGGGCAGCCGACGCCGTGCTGACGAATCACGGCGAGTACGAGGAATTGCGGCAGGGTGAGATGGTGCTCCGCCAAAAGCGCGGCGAACTTTTTCTGCTCCGCCCACATCAGGTGTTGGAGGGCGTGTTCGATGATTTCGTATTCGGCTTGGCTTGATTTCATTGGCGGTCAAGAGGCAAAAAGAAACTTGGGCAAGTCATCGGCGGCGTTGGCTGCCCAAGCTAAAACCTTCGCTTTGCTGATATTTAGCGTAGTGAAGTATATCACCGCGCTTCGTGCGTGTCAATATGAAGGGTGTTGAAAAAAGATTAGAGTGTTCTCATAAATTCGACGAGCGCACGATTTACTTCGGCGGGTTTTTCGATCATCACGGAATGTCCCGCGCCTTCGACGAGCGTGAGCCGCGCATGCGGTATGTTCGCGGCGAGGTATTCCGAATATTTGACTGGCGTCATCCGGTCAGCGCGCCCGCAGATGACCGCCGCGGGCGCGCGAATCTCCGCCACGCGCGGCAGGAGATCGAACGCGTTGCACGCGGCAAAATCGTCGTGCGTCACGGACGCGGGGCAGGCGCGGAATTCCGCAAGGGCGCGCTCGCGCAGCGCCGCGTCCAAGCCGGGTCCATACGAATTCTCGACCACTAGCCGCGCGGTGTGATCGAAATCGTTCAGCACGCCGTCGAGGATCGCCGGCAGCACGCGCAGCCGCGCGCCGGTGCCGACGAGTCCCAGCCCGGCGACGCGGTCCGGGTGCGAGAGCGCGAGCGTCTGCGCGATCCCACCGCCCATCGAATGACCGACGATCACCGCGCGGTCCAAGCCGAGCGCGTCGAGCAAGCCGAGCAGGGCGTCGCGGTACGCGGTGATGGAATCCCGTCCCGGCGGCAGCGAGCGTCCGTGTCCCGGCAGGTCGAGTGCGATCGCGCGCGTTCGCTCGCCCAGCGCGCGCACTTGCGCGCCCCAGACAAGGTGGCTGCCTGCCGCGCCGTGCACGAAAACGATCGGTGCGCCTAGCGAACCGTATTCCACGTAATAGATCTTGTCAGCGCCAACGTTTACAAATGGCATGATGGATGATCCTAAAACAAAACGCACGGTCTCGCCGCCGAAACCGTGCGTCCGAGACACCGGAATTATTCGCTGGTCATGATAAACAGCGGACGCATCTCGAAACTCTCATAGTTCGGGCGCAGCCGCTCCGTGTTGTAGTACTTTTTCACGTCGACCGTTTTCTTGGTCGCCGTGACCACGTCGAGCGGCATGTTATCGTAGCGCCCGTTCTTTAGCACGACGAGACGCCCGTGGACGCCTTGCAGCAGGAGATCGAGCGCCAGATTGCCATACGCCATCGGCACGATCGAATCGATCGCATCCGGGTCGCCGCCGCGCACCACATAGCCCAGTCGTTGGTTGACGACGTTGATCGTCTTGCCCTTGTTGTACTGGGCAGACAAGTCCTTGAGCTGCGCGGAAACCAGGTCGCCGATGCCGCCCAGTTTCGCGTGACCGTAGGCGTCGGTGCTCGCGGCTTGGAAAATCATTTCGCCGCCGTCGAACATCGCGCCCTCGGAAACGAGGACGACGGAATACTTGCTGGGATTAAAGTTGCGGTCGGAGATCAATAATTCGGTGAGCTGTTCCATGTTGAACTTGTGCTCCGGGATCACGCAGCGGTGCGCCGCGCCCGCCATCGTCGGCAGCATCGCCGTAAAGCCGGCGTAACGCCCGAAGACTTCGACCACCAGAAAGCGCTCGTGCGATCCTGCGCTGGTGCGCAGGCGGTTCGTCATCTCGATCGTTCGGCTGACGCACGTGCTGAACCCGATGCAGTAATCGGTGCCCGGCACATCGTTGTCCATCGTTTTTGGGATCGCGATGACCTTCAGTCCTTTCTTGTACAATTTGACGGCGAAGCTGAGCGTGTCATCGCCGCCGATTGGAATCAGATAATCGATTCCCAAAAAGTCTAGATTCTGGACGACCTCTTCGGTCAGGTCGTTCTTTTCGTCCGGGTACGTTTCTTGCAGATGAATCGGGACACTCGACTTGCCGACGGACGTGGGGTTGGTGCGCGAGGTGTGCAGGAACGTGCCGCCGGTCCGTCCGGCGCGGTTGACGATCTCTTCCGTCAAGACCTGATAGTTCTCGCTGTTGTCCGCCTTTTCATCGCGGAGGATGCCGATCGCACCCGCCCAGCCGCGGCGGATGCCGATGACCTGAAAGCCCTCGCGCAGCGCGCGAATAGTGACCGCGCGGATCGCGGGGTTGAGTCCCGGGACATCGCCGCCCCCGGTCAGAATTCCGATAACTCCCTTTTTCGTTTTCACATTTGCCATGTTCACAGCTCCGCGTTGAATCGTCGGTGTTCTGGGAATGAACGCGATGGCGCGGCAAACAGCGCGCTCCATCCAATCAAGATTATATGCTGAAGATAGGCGCTGTCAAAGCGCCGCGACAACTTTTTTGACTGATTCGCTGGGCGGTGATAAAATGAAATCAAGTCACCGATGACGCTATCCAAAGTGGAGGAAATGATGAACGACCGAATCCGCGAGATCATGAGTTGGTACGATTCTGAAAATCCCGGCGTCCGCGCGAACCTGGTGCGGATCCTGAATCACGGCAAGTTGGGCGGGACCGGCAAACTGGTCATCCTCCCGGTCGACCAGGGCTTTGAGCATGGACCCGCGCGCAGTTTTGCGCCGAACCCAGCGGGCTACAACCCGAACTATCACGTCGAACTGGCGAGTGAAGCCGGCTGCAACGCGTACGCGGCGCCGCTGGGATTTATCGAAGCGGTCGCGGCGCGGCACGCCGGCGAGATTCCGCTGATTCTCAAAGCCAACAATCACGATTTGCTATTCGACGAGCGCGACCCGCTGCCGTCGCTGACCGCCAGCCCGCGCGACGCGCTGCGGCTCGGCTGCGCCGCCATCGGCTTTACGATCTATCCCGGCTCGGCGAACAGCCGCTTGATGTACGAACAGCTGCGCGCGATCACCGAGGAAGCCAAAAGCTACGGATTGGCAGTCGTCGTGTGGTCGTACCCGCGCGGCTCGAGCTTGAGCAAGCAGGGCGAGACCGCGGTCGATGTGGTCGCGTACGCGGCGCACATCGCGGCGGAGCTGGGCGCGAACATCGTCAAGGTCAAACCGCCGACCGCGACCGCGGAAGGCGCGCCGTACGTGGAGCAGGCGGAAGCGAAGAAGGCGTACGAAAAATACAACGTCCCGCTCAAGACGCTGCCGGAGCGCGTGCGCCACGTGGTGCAAAGCACGTTCGACGGGCGGCGCATCGTCATCTTCTCCGGCGGTCCCGCCAAAGACGATGCCGCGGTCTTTGACGAAATCCGCGCGATCCGCGACGGCGGCGGCTTTGGATCGATCATCGGTCGCAATTCCTTCCAGCGCCCAAAGGCGGAGGCGCTCAAGTTCCTTGACACGGCGATGGGAATTTACGCCGACAAGGTCAAATAGCCG
>JBBIJS010000100.1:0-10065 GCA_037445855.1 Chloroflexota bacterium
TGACCGAGGTCTTGTCAGCGTAGATAGAGTATGTTATACTGACCTCGGTAGTGAAACTGTAACGGCTCACGTTGGCTCAGGAGTGAAGTAGCTCATGGTCGCATGGCTTGCTTCGTCCCGAACCGGCGTGAGCTGTTTGTTTTCAGCCAAATTGCAAGGAGGAAACATGAAGTCTCGAAAAATCATCTCGATCATTTTCGCGCTTGTCATTGTTGCCCTCGTTCTCCCCGCGTGCGCGTCCCTCGCCAAGCCCGCCATTGTCATTTCATCTCCGCCGAGCGGCAGCACGTATCGCGAAGGAGATGACGTCGCGATCCAATCCACTTCTGCCGATGCCGCCGGCGTCGTCCGTGTGGAGTTGGCGATTGACGGCGCGGTCGTGCGCAACGACGCGCCGCCCGCGCCGCAGGCAAACTTTAGCATCATCCAAACGTGGAAGGCGACGGCGGGCGCGCACACCGTCATCGTCCGCGCGCACAACGCGGCGGGCACGGCGAGCGACCCGGCGGCAATTTCGATTTCGGTCAGTCCGGCAGCCGCCGCGCCGGCGAACGCGCCAACGCCAGTCCTGCCCACGGCGGTCGCTCAGCCGCCAACGCCCATTCCACCAACGGCTGTTCCACCAACTTCTGCTCCGACCGCTTGCGCCAACAATGCCGTATTTGTCGCGGACGTGACGGTGCCGGACGGCACCCCGCTGTCGCCGGGGCAAACCTTCAATAAAACTTGGCGCGTAAAAAATACCGGCACCTGTGCGTGGACGACTGCGTACGATTTCGCGTTCGTCACCGGCGAAGCGATGGCGACGACGACCGCGATCGCGGCGCCGAGCACCGCGCCCGGCGCGACGGCAGATTTTCTCGTCGCGATGACCGCGCCGACGACGCCGGGCATCCATGCGGGACAATGGAAACTGCGTAACGCCGACAATGTGTTCTTCGGCGGAACGATGACCGCGAATATCAATGTGATCAATCCGAGCGCGCCGCCGCCCGCGCAACCACCGGCGCCGCCGCCGGCGACCGGCTGCTCTGGCACGCCCAATATCGCGTCGTTCACCGCCGCGGCGACGACGATCAATGGTGGTCAATCGACCACGCTGAACTGGGGGGCGGTCACCGGGGCGGATTCCGTCGAGATCGATAATGGCATTGGTGGAGTGCCCGCGCCCGGCAGCACATCTGTCACGCCGGGATCGACGACGACGTATACCCTCATCGCGCACTGCGGCTCGAATACAAAGACCGCCCAGGCGACGATCACTGTTCAACTCTTGGGTCCTCCGCCGATTGCTTTGCCGGATCTGTATGTCAGCGAATTCAGTCTGAACCCTGATCCTCCGCACAAATCTCAAGTAACTCAAGTCCGTGTGGGTGTGTACAATCAGGGGAATGCCGCCTCCACCGGTTTCAAAGTGCAGTGGTATGCGGGGTCCGGCTATCCAAGCGCGGCGTGTAACTGGAATGTTGGTTCCCTAGCCGCACACGGTGGACAGATTCTTACTTGCAATGCTCCTGCCAATACCTGGGGCAGTTGGTACGGGTCGATCACTACACGTGTCAAGGTTGACCCAGATGGGAGCGTGACGGAAAGCAACGAAGGCAACAATATCTACGACAAGAACATCTCTGTATCACCATAGCGATCACGCCACAAGCGACAAGCTCCAGCGGTGAGACAAGGGCAAACGCTCGAGCGTTTGCCCTTTCCTTTTGTCATGCGCGTGGGGGCTTGAAAGCGCGTTGGTTGTATGCTATACTCGCCCCACTTTGAGCGACGATCAGATCATGGGGGTCTATCTCTCGGGTTGGGAGGACGAAGATGAAATATCGCTTTCTCTTTTTCGCGTTCATGACGGGCGCGGTGGTTTTGGCTGGCTGTAGTCTCATCGGCGGCGCCAAGCCGGCGGTCGTGATCTCTTCGCCGCCGAGCGGCAGCACCTATCACGAAGGCGACGACGTCGCGATCCAATCCACTTCTGCCGATGCCGCCGGCGTCGTCCGAGTGGAATTGACGATTGACGGCGCGGTGGTGCGCAACGATACTCCGCCGAGTCCGCAAACGAATTTCTCGATCATCCAAACTTGGAAAGCGACCCAAGGCAATCATACCGTCACGGTGCGCGCGTACAACGCCGCGGGTGTCGCCAGCGATCCGGCAGCGGTCAGCGTGCAGGTGAATCCAGCGCTCGCGCAGAACCTCGCGACGCCGGCGGCGGTTTCAGCGACAGTGATACCCTCGATCACCCCCGCGTCCGCGCCGACGAGCGGTCCCAGCCCAACGACCGCCGCACCGCCCGCCGCGTGCACGAACAACGCGGCGTTCGTCACGGACGTCAGCGTGCCGGACGGCACGGTACAAGCCGCGGGCGCAACGTTCAACAAAATCTGGCGGCTGAGCAATAACGGAACCTGCGCGTGGGGCGCGGGCTATCAATTCGTCTTCATCAGCGGAGAAGCGATGACGAGCAATACGGTCGTCAGCGCGCCAGCGACCGCGCCCGGCGCGACGGCGGATCTTCTCGTCGCGATGACCGCGCCGGCGGGTGGCGGGAATCACTCCGGCACATGGCGGATGCGCGCTGCCGACGGCGCAGTTTTCGGTCCGTCAGTCACCGTGAAGATTAGCGTACCCGGCGCGCCGCCGCCGAGTGGCTGCACCGGCACGCCAGTGATCGCGGCGTTCGCCGCGACGCCGGGAACGATCAATGTGGGCAGTTCGACTACGTTGAGTTGGGGCGCAGTGACAAATGCAGATTCGGTCGAGATCGATCACGGGATTGGCGGCGTTGCTGCGCCGGGATCGACTTCAGTCTCACCCGGTTCGACGACGACGTACACCATCACCGCGCATTGCGGGAGCACTACTGCAACTTTGCAGACAACTGTGACCGTGAATCCCGCCCCACCTTCAGTGGGCAACTTTGGCGGGCACTGGGTCACGAATTTTGGAACTCTCGATATCACGCAGAGCGGGCCAAGTGTGACCGGCACGTATCACAACAGTTTTGACGGTGGCAATGGAACGATTGCCGGCAACGTTTCAAGCAACACGCTCACGGGCACCTATCAGAAGAGCAGTTCCGGCGCCATCCAGTTTACACTCGGCGGCGGTGGAAATACTTTTGATGGAAACTGGAGTGGCTCCAACAAGTGGTGCGGTGCGCGGTCGGGTACAGCGTTTCCGGCGGGCTGTGGCTACTCTGGAGCATGGTCGACAACACTAACGGGTTACTCCTCTTGTTCAATGGCGTTGACCCAGACGGATACCACGGTAACCGGAACTTATTGCAATGGAACGATTACAGGGGGCGTCACCTCGTTTACTTCTGACGCCGCAGTGCTGAGCGGACTATGGCATATCGGTAGCGGAACAGGTTCCATCGAGTTCTATCTACTCGGATACAACGGTCTCCAATTCCAGGGTAGCTATGGTGGAACTACCTATTGGTGTGGATGGCGAGGAGGGGCAGCAGCGCCATCGCCCTGCAAACGCTAACGCGAGTAGCCCGACCAGTGACAGTGCCATGCTTTTGAGCGGGAAAACAAGCATAATCTCGCCCTCCTTATGTAAAATCGCGCGCGATTTTGCGGATGCGGTCGGCTAGCCAAGTTGGCGGAGAATCCCGCATGCAGTCACAGCAATTCCAAGCGAAAAGGGCAGGCGCAGCGCGTCTGCCCTTTTCGCTTTTCTCTGCGATAAATTCCGGCGCGCGTCCGGGTGATCGAAAATAATCCGGGGGTATTGAAAACGCGAGTGATGTATGCTATACTCTTGCGCAGTGACGGCACACCCAGGTTGTTAATGACAACTTGAGAGGAGGTGCTTTCTTCGAACAAAAAATATTCCACTGCGCGATCCATCGATCTGAACCGGATTTGCCTCGGGCATTTGCTGCCGAGAAACCCCACATTTCTTGAAGGAGGATCTGATGAGCGACCTGCTTGAGACTTTGCTAAGTTTGGCGACACCCGTGCTCCTCGCGGCGCCGAAGAAAACAGCTGCCAAGAAAAAAGCGGCGAAGAAGAAAGCCGCCCCCAAGAAAGCGGCGAAGAAACCCGCTAAGAAGCGAGCGGCAAAGAAACCGGCGGCTATGCCGCCACCTCCACCACCTCCGCCACCGCCACCACCACCGCCGCCTCCACCGCCAACTACGATGTGGGGAAGTTGATGGCTTTGAGTCTGGAGCGATGGCTCTGGCTCGCCGCTCCGCTTTTGGCTGCGGCGTCAAAACAGAAAAAAACCAATCCACGCGCGAAAAAGCCAAGCCAACCCAAGCCGGCGCGCTCGAGCAAGCCGAAGCGAGCGCACAAGCCGTCGCGCCGCAGCGTCCGTTCGGCGCCGAAACAGCCGGCGAAGCAAATGAAGCGGGGTAACGCGCACGGTCACGGTCGACCGGTGGTCCCGGTACGACCGCCGTTCAAGCCCACACCCAAAGCCGCCGCGGCGCCGGTTGAGCCACTGCCGACTGTCGCGCCGGTGGGACGCCCCATTCTGCTATCGCCGGAGCAGGGTAAGTACGCCGACAGCGTGAACCCCAAGTTCCGTTGGCTCTCGGTGGGCGGCGCGACCCGCTACGAGGCGGCGTGGAGTCAGGACCCCACCATGGCAAACAGTTACACTGCGATCTCGATCGCAACCGAGGTGGCGGTCCCGGTGGAAAAGCCGCTCTCCGTCGCCGTGGCGTACTACTGGCGCGCGCGTGGCGGAAACGAAGCCGGCTGGGGACCCTGGTCGAATGTGGGTTCGTTCAGCGTGTTGGAGGAACCTGAGTAGCCCAGTTAGAAAAAGTTGGTTCAATCTGGCGAGGAATGTTTCATCGCGATTACGCGGCGACTCATCCTCGCCATTTTTTATCGATGGCTACTTTACAAAAGAAGGAAAGCGGCTATAATGGCGTCGCTCAAAACCCAAGACCAGCTTGAATTTTGAGGAGGCGAAAGATATGACCCGCATTCGATGTCGCGACAGAAAGTGCGTATTCAACAAAAACGGAATCTGCAGCGCGGAAGAGATCGAGTACGAGCCGGATGCCGGCTGTCTGACGATGGAGCCGCGCGCGGATGCGGCGGACGAGGATGAAGAGTTGGATGATGACGAAGAGGAATTGAACGAAGCGGGCATCGACGACGAAGACGAGGAAGCGGAAGAGGACGATTGGGACGAGGACGAAGAAGATGATGGCCGCGAGCTGGGCTTGAACCGGCGTAGGAAATGACGATGCCCGCCGGCGCGCCGATTTCGATCCGACCGTTGAAAACGTGGCACGAGTACCTCGCCGCGGAAGAGTTGCAGCGCACGGTGTGGCAGATGCCGGACTGGCGCGACGCGGTGCCGGCGAATCTCATGATCACCGTGAACAAGAACGGCGGCTTGGCTCTCGGCGCGTTCGAACCGGACGGTCGCTTGGTCGGGCTGGCGTTTGGGTTTATCGGCATAGAAGGCGCGGCGAAGCAGTCCAAGCATTGTTCGCATATGCTCGCGGTCCTGCCGGAATACCGGTCGCAGGGCATTGGCATCCGGCTGAAACTCAAACAGCGTGAGGAAACGCTCGCGCGCGGCATCGACCTGATGACGTGGACGTACGATCCGCTGCAAGCGCGCAACGCGAATTTGAACCTAGCGCACCTCGGCGCGATCGCGCGGCGGTACGTCGAGAACGCTTACGGTGAGATGACGGACGGCTTGAACGCCGGGCTGCCGTCGGATCGATTTGAAGCGGAGTGGTGGCTGAACGCCGCGCGCGTGAAAACGTGCGTCGCGGGTCAGCCGCTTGTTTTTGATTGGGATGCGCTGGTGCGCGCCGGCGCGCAGTCCGTCTTTCGCGTCAGCGTGGATGCGCGCGGCGTGCCGCACATCGACGACGAAGCCGATCTGAGCGGCGAGCCGCTGCTGCTGGAAATCCCGGCGCATCTCCGCGCCGTAAAAGCCGCGTCGCCCGATCTGGCGCGCGAGTGGCGCATGCGGACGCGCGCGGCGTTCCAACGCGCGTTCGCCGCCGGCTACGCGGCGGTTGGTTTCGTGTTCACCGCGCGCGGCGATCACGCGCGCGCCGCGTATGTGCTGAGCCGCGCACCGGTGGAACAGTAGGGGCAAAGCATTCGCTCAGCCGCGGCGTTCAGGAAAACTGGCGTAGTTATGCCAAGCGTCTGGTCGAACAAGCAAAGGAGGGCGAATGCTTTGCCCCTACGCGGCGAATGACCAAAACCGTTTGACACGCGCCCGCGTCGTCTTGTATAATGCACCCACCAAGCTCCGGCAGCGCGTGTGGAAAAAGTTGCTTTCGTTCGATAGGGCATGGGGTTTTGGAACCCATGCTTTTTCTGTTTTGTCGCGGTGGAATGTATGATCGCAGGTGACCTCTCGCTCAAACGGCGGACCTCGCTTCCACGCTGGCAATGGCTGCGCGCGATCTTCATCATCGCGCTGTTTGCCGCCGCGCTCGCGTTCGTCTTCGCGTTCCAATCCGCCCCGGAACCCATTCGCCTGGAGGCGGGACAAGTGAGCGCCAAGACGATCCTCGCGCCCGACCGCGTCACGTTTGCCAGCGACGTGCAGACGAACGAGGCGCGCGCCAAAGCCGAAGCGGCGATCACCGATGTCTACAATCCGCCGGACGCGAATCTGGCGCGCGTCCAGGTGCGCGCGGCAAGCCACATTTTCGATTACATCGATTCGGTGCGCCACGATCCGTACAGCGCCAGCGACCGCAAACTCGATTGGCTGCAGGGCATTCCCAACCTCGATCTGCCGACGAGCGTGTTGAGCCAGACGCTTGGATTGGACGATAACGCGTACAGCCGCGTCGTCACCGAAACGCTCTACGTGCTCGACGTGACGATGCGCGAGGAAATTCGTCCCGGCGGCGTGTCCGCGCAGTACGCCAAACTTCCCTCGCGGGTGAGTCTCGCGCTTGCCGCCAATCAAGCCGAGTTGGTGACGCAATGGGTGAAAGCGCTCATCGTTCCGAACAGTTTTCCCGACCCCGGCAAGACCAACGCACAACGGATGCTGGCACGCGCGAGCGTCGGCGTCGTTTATCGCACGGTTGAGAAAGGCGAAGCGATCCTGCGCGAGGGTCAAGTCGTCACGCCGCTCGCCATCGAATCGCTGGAAGCGGTGGGGCTGATGCGTCCGCAGTTGGGTCCGGCGGATTACGCCGGTCCCGTGCTCCTCGCGCTTTTGCTCGCCGCGCTGCTGGCGGCATACCTGGCGCGGCTGCGTCCGTCGATCTTTGGGCATGCGCGATCCTTGCTGTTGGTCGCGTTTCTCGTTTTGATTTTCACGGCGGGCGCGAAAGTACTCAGCGGTGATCGCACGCTGCTGCCGTACCTCTTTCCCGTCGCCGCGGTGGGGATGCTGCTCGCGGTCTTGATCGATACGGAAGTGGCGATTGGCGCGGTCACCGTCATCGCGCTCGCGTTCGGATTTTTTTCGCGCACGCCATTTGAGTTCACGCTGTACGCGCTCGCGGGCGGACTCGTCGCCGCGCTCACGCTCGGACGCATCGACCGCCTGCAGGCATTTCTCTGGTCGGGCTTGTACGTCGCGCTGACGAACGCGCTGGTCACCGCGGTGTTTCGCGTGATGGCGCACGAAACCGATCTCACCGTGTGGGGGCAAGCGCTCGTCGCCGCGATTGGAAACGGCGCGCTCTCCGGCTTGGTCGCGTTCGGCAGTCTCTTCATCCTCGGAAAAATTTTCGGCATCACTACCTCGCTGGAATTGCTCGACCTCGCGCGCCCGACGCATCCGCTGCTCCAGAAATTATTGCTCGATGCGCCCGGCACGTACCACCACAGTTTGATCGTCAGCCAATTGGCGGAGCAAGCCGCGCAGCGCGTCGGCGCGGACGCGCTGCTCGTGCGCGTCGCAGCGTACTATCACGACGTAGGCAAAACCGCCGAGCCGCAATCGTTCGTCGAGAATCAACTGGACGGCTACAACATCCACGACACGCTCGATCCGAAAGCGAGCGCGTCGATCGTGCTGGACCACGTCGCGCGCGGCGTCGCGCTGGCAAAAAAGTACGGCGTGCCGGAACGGCTGCGCGAATTTATCCCGCAGCATCACGGCACGACGCTGGCGGCGTACTTTCACCGCAAGGCGCTCAAAGCCGGCGACGCTGCGCCGATCGACGAAAAAGATTTTCGCTATCACGGTCCCAAGCCGCAGTCGCGCGAAGCGGCGATCCTGATGCTCGCCGACGGCGTGGAAGCGACGACGCGCGCCGAGCGTCCCACGTCGCCGGAGCAGATTCGCGCGATCATCGACCGCATCCTCGGCGAACGTCTGCGCGACGGACAGCTCGACGAGTGCGAATTGACGCTGCGCGACATCGATCAAATCCGCCAATCGTTCTTCGGCGTGCTGCAAGGATTGTTCCACCCGCGCGTGAAATATCCGGACGCGCCGGAAGCGAGCCGACCGCACGTGGTCGATCTCCCCACATTCAGGTCGCAGAACCGTGGGCGTTGAAATCCGCGTCCATTCCAAATTTTCCGCGCGCGTCGACCGCGCCCGGCTGGCGCGCGTCGCGCGGCGGACGCTGCGCGCGGAACGCGCCGACGCCGCGCTGACGATCTACGTGACGACCGACGCGGAGATCCGCGCGCTCAATCGCCAGTTCCACGCGACGAACGCGGCGACGGACGTGCTGTCGTTTCCGATGGAACGAGGCGCGGGCAAGCCGCGCCCGTACATTGGCGACGTGGTGATTTCGTACGCGCGCGCGCGGGTGCAGGCGCGCGCCGCGCGCTGGCGCATTGCGGACGAGGTGGATTTGCTGGCGGTGCACGGCATCCTGCATCTGCTGGAGTACGACGACGTGACGCCGCGTGCGCGCGCGAAAATGTGGCGGCGGCAGGAGGAGATTTTGGGGCGCGTCGGGGGCGCGCGGTGAGGTTGGTTCCCCGACATTCCCATTGCGGGTATCCAATGGTTTTGAGCGTGCTTTAGCGTGTTACCCGCCACCGGAATGGCGTGAGGCGTGAGTTCTCTGCTATGCTCTTGGGGTAGAGTCTGGGGTGTTCTAGTCAAAGAGGGAAAGAAAAACGGGCCAGTCAACAGACTGACTCGCTAGAAACGAAGATGTCCAATGGTTATTGCTTATCGCCTTTCTTTGTAGCCGCTCGCTCTGCTCGCGTTCTGCTTCTTGTGAGTCGTTCATTCTTGCGTTCCATCGTTTGGTATACAAATACGCCAACAAGACTGACTAGAGCAGTGACGAATATGGTCAGACCAGAAATGTCTCGCCCGATGTAGATAAGGAACATACTTCCCACTAGGGCGACCAATCCGAGAATGAAACCAAAAACGAGACCTCTATTTGACCTAACAGTACCGCCTAGCACTACTGACTTTTCGAGAAGTTGTCTATGTTTTGCTTGTTCTTCAAACGCCACAATGAGACGCTCGGCAAGATTGGGAATTACCTTGTTGTATGCCTCAAGCATCTCTGGGGGTGGAATTGGGCCAGAAAACGAAATGGTTGTTGTTTGCCTGTGCTCAACTCCGACAAGTTGAAGTTGCTTAATGGCGTCCGCGTCGCCGAACTCTGGAGTTGCTGGCTTGACTTCATCATGTTGACTCGCCAACGATTTTTCTTCATCGTTTGCTGGGCTTGTTGGTTCCAACTTGTTTCCTCAATGTTTCCAGAGCCGAGTGCAAGTCATTCCCGACTGCTTCCCAATCTGACTGTAATGCACGGGAATCTGCTTCGTCATCTGAATCCGAGTAATTATACTCGTCAAGCGTTCCTGCAATATCTACAAGCCGAGCCACACCTTCCAAGAAGGATGGTTTAGCATAGAGGGAAAAACCTTTGTCGTTCATTTTTCAACTCCCTTCTGGCAGTATCTTACTCGTAATTCTTGATAAGTCAAGTATCGTCAATACCCAGTTTGCTAAACGTGAACCAACCCACAGCAGAGAACACCCGCACTACGACAGTTGCCCCTGTGTCAACCACGTTTACCCCGTAGCGCTCTCGGGGCAACTGCGTAGTGCTACAGCGTTCGGCGGCGTGCTCCGTTCGCCGTCATCACGCTCGATCAAAACTCAGCG
>JBBIJS010000101.1:0-9976 GCA_037445855.1 Chloroflexota bacterium
GACAGCAGCGTCTCTTCGTTCAGCCCGGGGTGCGTATCGATGATGAGCGTATCCAACGACAGGTCGCCGACGAGTTGGCGCAAGCCGCCGGTCAGCAGCTGCGCGTCATAGCCCTCGCGGAGCACGCGCGTGATTTCGCCCGGCTTGCTGCTGGACGGCACGAGAAACACTTTGCCTTTCACTTCTGCGCCGATCGCGGCGGTTACGTCCTGCGCGGCGTCCTTGATCTCGACCTTGTGCCATAGGTAATCGTTGAGCGATGCTTTGATCTTGTCGCCTTCCAAGCCGAACAGAATGTGAATGCCGGGCGATTGGATATCGCTGTCGATCACGCCGACGCGCTGCCCCTGCATCGCCAGCAGCGAAGCCAGGTTCGCGGTCGTGTTCGATTTGCCGGTCCCGCCGCGAAAGGAATGGATTGAAACGATATTAGCCAAAGAGTTGCTCCTTCGTCATCGGTTGAACTTCTAAGCGTTCAGGTGTCATGGCGAGGAGCGTAGTTTGCGACGAAGCAATCCCCAACTTGCGAATCTGAGATTGCTTCGTCGGCACAAACCGCCTCCTCGCAATGACACGCGACCGAGCTATTACAATTTTTTCACCAACGTCAAGATATTTCCGCGGCCATTTGGCTTGAACTCGTGGCGCACCTCATCGACCATATGCCGGATCAGATGCCAGCCCAGTCCGCCGATCTTGCGGTCTTCTAAATTGGTAGTGAGGTCGGGCGGCGGCACGCGGTCCGGCAAAAACGGCCGCGCGTCGTCCGTAATCGTCAGCGTGATCTGACCGGGCGCTGCGTGAAATCTCAGCGCGATAGGACCGGGGGTCGCGCCAGCGTAGCCGTGCACGATGATGTTCGTGCCGGCTTCCTCCACCACCAACGCGAGCGCGTACGCCGCGGAATCGTTTACGCCGGCGGCGCGACAGGCGGCATCGATGAAATCGTGCAGCCGCTCCAAGTCCTCCAGACGCGCGTGCGGAATCTCGATCTGCGGGTCCATTGGCGCGGCTTACTGGGCGAGACGCTTGGCGATCACGATCGTCACGTCGTCAAACGGCGGAATGTCGCCCGTGAATTCAGCCAGCGCTTGCTTGAGTGCGTCCAGAATTTCATTCGGCGTATCGCTGGCGTGGTCCAGGAGGACGCGGCGCAAGCGTTCCTCGCCAAACTGCTCGTCCTGCGCGTCGACCGATTCGGTGACGCCGTCGGTGTAGAAGAGGATGAAATCGCCGCGGCGCAACTGCACGGTGCGCTGTTTGTATTTGTACGCATCGTCAAAGCCAACCATAATGCCAGTGCGCGTCAGCTCGGTCAGTTGCTTGGACGCCGCGCGATACAGCAGCGGCGGGTTGTGCCCCGCGTTGACGTACGTCAGTTTATTTGCGGCAGGGTCGAGTTGTCCGTAGAACAGCGTGACGAACATTCCGCCGGTGGAATCGGCGACCACCAGCCGGTTCGCGCGGTTCACGCCTTCCCGCGGCGTCGGCGCGGCGAGCGTGCTGGCGCGCAGCGTACTGCGCGTCAATGCCATGAAGAGCGCCGCGTGCATTCCTTTGTCGGATACGTCGCCGAGCGCAAAGCCGAGATGTCCGCCGTCGCGCTGGATGAAATCATAGAAATCGCCGCCGACCTCGCGCGCGGGCTGCCAGTACGCCGCGAAATCCCAGCCGGCGATTTGCGGCGTCGCGCGCGGAATCAAACTCGCTTGCACGTCGTGCGCCAGTTGCAGTTCGCGCTTCAACCGCTCGCGCTCCAACGACGCCTGATGCAGTTGCGAATTCTCGATCGCAACCGCGGCTTGCCGCGCGAGTGCTGTGAGCAATTTTTCGTCGCTGGCGGTGAATTCTTCCCGACCTTCCAAGCGCCCCAGCAAAATGCCGCCGAAGACGCGCTCCTGCGCTTTGAGCGGCGACCACAGGATCGCGGCGTATGCCGGCGCGGACGCGGGCAGATCGGTCAGAATTTGTGGTCGATCACCCAGCGCCGGCTTGATCGTCTCGGCTAGAGCGACCGCGTGCAATGCCGCCGCGTGCTCCGCGCCGAAACTCGATCTGACCTCCCAGGTCGAACCGCCGGCTTGAGCAGCCAGGAGCACCAGTCCCGCGTCCGCGCGGATGACGTGATTGCTTTCTTCGAGCACCATCCGCGGGATCGCGTCCGGGTCGAGCGAAACGCCGATGGTCTCGCTCACGCGGTACATCAGGTTGATCTCGCGGTAGCGATCCAGCGCTTCCGCCGCGACGTCGCGTTTTTCGAGCGACTCGGTCAGGAAAATATTGAGACTGTGATGCAGCGCGCGCTCCAGCGCGTGGCTGCGCGCTGGCTGGTGATCGTACACTACCATCGCGCCGACGAGATGCGGTCCCGCCGACAATGGATACAGCCGGTGCTGATCGATCTCAATCGTCTGGTTCGCGTCGAGGGATTCGACCAGCCGCGCCAGGTCGGCGCCGGACTGCGCCCAGTTCGCCGTGCTGACGAAGAGACTGCCGTCCGCGCGCACGAGCGCGAGCGCGATGTCCGACACGGATTCCTCGATCGATTGAATGAGCGCGAGCGCTTGGCGGCGATTGAGCAAGCGCGGCAGCGTTAGATTTTCGTTCGCGTTCACGCGGGGACCGTCCTTTGAACAAGGTTCTTGGTAAGTATCAAGCGATTTCCCTCTTCGGTAGTTTGATAGTCGACCTGATCCATCGTCTTGTAAATGAAGAACAGACCGAATCCGCCAGTGTCACGATCTTCGAGCGCGGCGCTGGCGTCCGGCGCGTCGGGTTCGTACGGTTCGAACGGATGACCAAAATCGGTGATGGTCACGACGACTTGCTGCGGCGCAAACTCCAGATCGAGGATGAGCGAGCCGGGATTCATCCCGGCGTAGCCGTGCGTGATGACATTCGTGCACGCCTCGTCCATCGCGAGCTTGAGATCGTAGCGCGTCGCCGCGTCGATGCCGCGCCGCTGGCACGCGGCGTCAATGAAATCGCGAAAGACCGCGAGGGTCTCCAGTTGTGCCGCGCGCGTGATTCGTACTTTGTCGTCCATTGAAGATTTCCCGTTTGGTCAATTTCGCAAATTCAGATTAGATACAGAATCGCACGGTAGCACCCCACTCAACCGTGAAACTCTAATTTGCCGCAGAAACACACAGAAATTTCAGTGTGTTTCCGTGTGATTCTATGGCGAAATCTCAATACCTCGCGTCTGGAAACGTGTTGACGCCGGCGTGGTGTCCAACCTGCTTGACCATCCGCAAATCGTTCCAGCGCGTGTCCAGCGCGCTCAAGATGCCGTCGTGAATCGCCCACGCTCTGCCGCGCACCGTGCGCCACTGGTCGGGTTGGCGAAACGGCGTGCTGCCGTTCAGCGCGGCGTGCAGCTTGCCGCCGGGTTGAAATTCGCGCTGGATGTCGTCCATCAGTTGATGGCCGCGCATATACGCGAACCCGCGCCGCTCGAACACCCACGCGGACGCGTACGTCAGCGGCTCGAGCGTGACCGCGTGGTGCGACAAGAACGACAGGAACGTATCCAACTGCTGGAAAAATAACTGCGACGCGCTCAAACTTGCGCGAATCTGACCGGGCGCGAGACCCGCGCGCATCGCGCGTTCTTCCTCCGCTAAATTTCGCCGCACCGTGCCAAAGTACGTCGGCTTGCCTTCGTCGTCGTAATCGGTGCGAAAGCGCGGACTCGCCGGCTCGTTCAGCAACAGCAGGTTGAGATCGATGCCGTTGAAACTATTGTCCGCGAGTTCGACGTTGAAGAAGATTTCTGGCGAGTCCGGCGCATCCTGGATCGCCAGATTGACCAGCCCCTTTTCCGGCTCGGCGACGAGAATCACTTGGAGATTGTTGTCGCGACCTTGCCACGTGATCGGATTGGCGCCGGTGCGCGTGAGGAGACTGGTTGGAATCAGCGTCCGATAGATGCGCCGCTTGGCGGGTTCCGGCAGGCCGTTGAGCGCGCGGATGGAGATCGGCAGAGAATAATCCCCGATGAGTTGGCTGACGGACAACTCCTCGGGGTCGGGTGCGACTTGGAGCGGCTGTTGCCTTAAACGTAAACGTTGAAACACATTGTCCTGCAACAGAAATTATTCTTCTTCCGTGTGTTTCCGTGTGATTCTGTGGCTCATCCGACCTTGCCGGGCTACGCGCGCGTCATTTGAAACTCGCGACGGCGGCGGGAACGTCCGCATAGAATTTCAAGATGCTGGTAAATCCGCTCAGCTCAAAAACTTTTTTCACGTTCGGTTGGACCGCCGCAAGGCGCATGTCGCCGCCGTGCTGGCGCGCCTGCTTGGTGGTGTTCAAGAGCACGCGCAATCCCGCGCTGCTCGTATAGTCGAGCGCAGCCAGATCGCCGACCAGGTTGGTGCGTCCCTCGGCGAGCTGCCCGTTCAGAAATTCGGTGAGCTGGGGCGAGGTCATCGCATCTAGACTTCCAACAATCGACACGACCGTTACGGTTCCGCGCTCTGCGTGTTTGATTTCCATGCGTGCTCCTATAAGTTCACGATGCCGTTAATCCGAGCACCTCGGTTGCCTTGGCGAGCAATTCATCCGGGTCGAATGGCTTGGTCATATAAACGTTCGCGCCCACCTCGTTGCCGCGCTGGCGATCGAACTCCTGCCCCTTCGCGGTCAGCATCACGATGTAGACATCGGTCATACCCAGATCGAACTTTACGGTGCGACAAACATCAAAGCCATTCATCTTCGGCATCATCACGTCGAGGAAAACCAATTTCGGTTTCTCTGTTTTGATCAGCTCCAGCGCGTCCACGCCGTTGTCGGAGGTGATGATCTCAACCCCCTGGTCTTCCAGTTCCTCCAGCGTCTGCTCGATCAGCAGGCGGATATGCGCTTCATCGTCGACGACGAGAATCTTTGCTTCCACAGCACCTCCATCCATCATTCAAAGAGGAGAAAGAAAATCTTCTCCAGATTCTTTTCAAACCTCAGCGTCTTGACCAAATCATGTTTTTCTGATAGCGCCGACCGCGCGATCACCATGTCGGGTTGGTCGGCAATGGCTTGGTCGATGCCGTCCTGGCCGCTGTACGCGGCGGTCACCGCATAGCCCTGAGATTGCAGCGCGTCCATGAGTGTCTTGACCGTGGCAGCGTCTTCGTCCACGACCAGCACTTTTTTCCGCGTCCCGCCCTGCGCCAGCAGCGAACCGATCTCTTCGAGCAAGACTTTGGTGTCGGTGGGCTTTGTAAAATATCGATCGACTCCCAACCGGTAGCCGCGCTGTTTGTCCTGCATCACCGAGAGAATGACGATTGGAATATTCAGCGTCTCCGGGTCGTTGCGCAAGACCGCCGCGACGTCAAAGCCGCTCAGTTCCGGCATCATCACATCGAGAACGATCAAGTCTGGCTTTTCGCGCTTGACCTGCGCCAGCGCGTCGCGTCCGTCTTTTGCCTCGCGGACGCCATAGCCCTCCGCCTCCAATTCCTGCCGCAAGAGTTCGCGGATGTGGCTATCGTCGTCCACCACGAGCACGGTCTTCTTGCCAACTGGGCGCGACTGCGTCGCGCTCACGATGTGCGCCTTGAGTTTTCCAACCAACGCGTTGACATCGACGATGCGGACAAACTCGCCGCTGGCTTTTTCGCCTTCGAGGGCTTGTTTGGAAATGGGCAGCGTGAACGAGAACGTGCTGCCTTTGCCTAGCTCGCTCTGCACCCAAATCTTGCCGCCGTGATGCTCCACAATCTGCTTGCAGATCGGCAGACCCAAGCCCGTGCCTTTGGGCTTGTTCGTCAGTGTGTCGCCTACCTGCACGAATTGCTCGAAGACTTTTTCGTAATCGCCCTCG
This sequence comes from Chloroflexota bacterium, assembly GCA_037445855.1. GTDB lineage: Bacteria > Chloroflexota > Anaerolineae > UBA4142 > UBA4142 > DAIDTM01. The sequence continues at coordinate 5,831 of JBBIJS010000101.1, forward strand.
GCGATGCCCATCCCGGTATCGGTGACGCTGACAAGCACGTTCGCATTGTCGCGCCGCGCGCGCACGGTGATGCCGCCCTGGTCGGTGAATTTGCTGGAGTTGGAGATCAGGTTGATCACCACCTGCAACAGCCGGTCATGGTCGCCGATGATTTCCGGCAGTCCATCTTCGATTTCGAGCGCCAGTTTGAACGGCTTGTTCTCGAACAGCGATGAGGTAGAGGCGGCGGCGCGCTCGATGATCTCCTTCATCGAGAGCGGCTGCATGTTCCAATCGATCTTGCCCGCTTCGATCTTCGCCAGGTCGAGCACGTTGTTGATCAGCGAAGTGAGCCGCTCGCCTTCAGCGATGATGATGTCGACGTTGGTGTTGACTTGCTGGACCGCGCGCTGAACTTTGGGGTCGCCGGCGGGAACGACCGGGAAAACTATTTCGTCCAAACGTTTCTTGATGATCTTGGCAAAACCCAGGACGGACGTGAGCGGTGTGCGGAGTTCGTGACTCACATTCGCCAGGAAGGTGCCCTTCATCTGGCTCGCGGCTTCCGCGGTTTCCTTCGCCTGCCGCATCGCGGCTTCCGCTTCCTTCAGATCGGTGATATCGCGCAGTAGCGCGATGAAAACATGCTTGTCGCCCAAGATCGTTTCCGTGACCGCCAGGTCGAGTGGGAACGTACTCGCGTCTTTGCGCTTGCCCTGGGTCTCGCGCGCCTTCTTGCCCATCCCAAAGCCGGCGGCGCTGAAACTCGCGAACATCTCGTCATTCGCCGCCGGCACGAGCAAACTGGCTTTCTTGCCGATGACTTCCGGCGCTTTGAAGCCGAAGATGCCCTCGGCGGCTGGATTGAACGAAGCGATCGTGCCCTGCTCGTCGGTCGTGAGGATGCCGTCCGCGGCATTGTCGACGACGGCTTGGCGGTACGCGCTTGCCTGAACCAGTGCGATCGCGATGTCGTTGAACGCCGTCACGATCTGCCCCAACTCATCCTTGTTATCGAGTTCGATCGCGCTCGCCATGTCGCCGCTCACCATGCGCTTGGACGCGGCTCCCAGACTGGAGACCGTCCGCATTACGGCGAGATAGAAAGCGATCCACAGATAGACCACCGCGGCGAGGACGACCGCGGTGAGCACGATCGCGATATTCTTCTGCTGGACTTGGGCGTCGATCCGACTTTGCAGCAATTTGTCCAGCTCGGCGACGCTGAGGTCCCAGAATTTGAAACTGCTCTGCACTGCGGCTAAGCCGGCAGCGCGGTATTCGTCTGAGGGTTTCTCGCCGGTCGGCGTATTCCAGATGCGACCGACCGCGCTGAGAAAACTATTGACCGCATCGACATACTCTTTCAGCGGTTTCTCCAGCGTCGGTTGAAGCGTGGGAGAGGACGAATCGCGGAACGCGAGTTGGATTCCGCTTTGCGTCCCATTGATATTGGATTGCATCAGCGAAGCCAGCGACGAGGTTTGGGCAAGCCCGGCGGTCGAGCCGTGCTGCGCCATTCCGGGAATGTCGAGGACCAAGGTCTTCACCAAAAGCTGCTGGTCTGCCGGTATCTTGAGCAGGACGGTGTCCATTAGAGAGTAGCTGTCCAGGTTCGAGTCGATGATCAGGTTGGACGTCTCGCCTATTTTGGACATCAGCGTGAGCGCTTCGTCGATGACCTTGGAATCCAAGTCTTCGCCAGAGGAACCAAGCTCGCCGGGCGCTTGGCTTTTGAGGCTAGTCCAGGTGGTCTTCAAGGCGGTGAATTCTTGAGACGTATTCAGCGTAGCGCCAAGCCGGCGGTCCGTCGTTTCGAGCGACAGGAAGGCTTGATCCATTTGCGTGCGATTCGTCTTGATATCGGCGACGGTGATTGTGACGTTATCCAAACCCTGATCGAGGATTTGGTTTTGCAGCGCGTACGCGTAAAACGTCCGGAGCGGGCGCAGGTAGGTAGTGCCGCTCTTTTCCTTCTCCGCGAAATCGATGCTCGTGTTGATCTCAAGGATCAGCAGAGTCATCACGAGCGCCAGCGGCAAAGCAAAGAGCAAGCTGATCAGCAAGAATTTCTGCGGGAATTTGAGACGATTCATCAAACGCATCCCTGGATTGAATTGCGTGAGCCAGGGAGCAGATGGAGAATTGGGATGCTTATTCATAGATCGGCTGACCTCATCGCGTGGGTTGCGCCTTTCGAGTAATGGAATGAACGGTTGAATTCGCCGGCGGCGATATGCTCAGGAGCGTGAAATCAAAATCGGAAGAGCGCCGCGACTGTATATCGGATACCACGAAAAGTCAATGGGGGGTGAAGAATCTTGTGTAAATTTCTTCAAAAGTAATTCTCTCATTGTGCGTTCTGATTCAAACCTGTCCTTACGAGCATGTCGATTAAACCGGATGTCAGATGAATCGCGCGTAGGGAACAGCGGGACACGCGGCGCACGGACTAGCAAGCCCGGCGCGTTCGTCAACAACGCGCCGGGTGATTGACTTGCCCCGCAAGCCGCCGCGCCGTTCCGGACGTGCTTGACACAGAACAGGCGTTCGTGGTATAATACGGACAAATGTTCGATGGCGCACGCGGCATTCTGCACGCCGAGACGCGGACGAAGCAAGGAGGTCTAGTATGGGACTCTCAGAACGACAGCAGCGCATCTACGAGTTCATTACCAAGTTCATGGGCGAGAAAGGGCGACCGCCGACCATTCGCGAAATTGGCGCGCGCGTGGGCATCACGTCAACCTCGGTGGTCAACTACAACCTCAATATCTTGGTGCGCGAAGGACTGATCCAGCGCGAAAAAGAAGTGTCGCGCGGCTTGCGCGTTGTCGGCGCGAACGCCAAGTCGATGATCGGCGGCGCGGGCTTTGTGCAAATCCCGCTGCTCGGCAAAATCGCCGCGGGTCATCCGATCCCAGTCCCGGAAGCCGGGCTGGCGCCCTTCGACGGCGAGATGCTTTCGCTCACCCGCGATCTGATCCCGGATCAAGAAGGACTCTTCGCGCTGGAAGTGAAGGGGAACTCCATGATCGACGCGCTCATCAACGATGGCGACATCGTCGTGATGAAGAAGCAGGAGACCGCGCAGAATGGTGATATGGTCGCCGTGTGGCTCAAAGACGAAAAGGAGACCACGCTCAAGCGGCTCTACCGCGAGCGGAGCCGCATTCGCCTTCAGCCGATGAATCCGACGATGAAGCCATTCTTCGCCGACCCGCGCAACGTCGAAGTTCAAGGCAAAGTGGTGCTCGTCATTCGGCAGCTTCAACGGCTGCCGGCGTAGGAATCCGGCGCGTTCCGATTTCTCAAACCAACTCCTCTTGACAGAACACGTGTTCTGGTTTATAATATAATCAGAACGTGTGTTCTGGATCGCTCATTGCGGCGATCAAGAGGAGTTTTCGTTTTGAATCTAAAGCCCTGCCCGTATCGTCAAGTCGACGACGAAGGGCACATCCTCTGCGACAAGATCAAACGCGGCGATCGCGAAGTCTCGCCCAACATTTGCCGCGCCTGCCCGGTCGCCGCCATCCACTGCGCCCACCTCCGCGCCACGCTCGACCATCAGGCGCGCCCGCCCCTCACCGTCCGCTACGGCAACGGCAAAACCGAAATCTGGGACGCGGTTGCCCCGTCGATCAACCTCCAGCGCGCCGCCTGCGCCGTCAAGGTCACGCCGATTCACTCCCCGCGCGATTGCGCCGGCTGCCCCATCCGCCAGCCACTCGTCGCGGCGGAAGCGCTCACCGTTCTCGCGCCGCGTCTCGCCGCGACGAATGACGCGGAACGGAGGACGCGTGCGCCGCGGCGTGCGCCGCTGCCCGTGGCAGCGCAACCCGCACCCGCCGCCGACGCGCGCTCGAACCTCGTCGCGCAGAAGATCATTCAACTCCAAGAATGGCTGGCTGGACGCAAGACGCCCGCCGCGTCCAGCGCAGACGCGGACGCGGGGCGGCCCATCGCGGTCGGCGCGCCGGCTTTGACTGCGCCTGCGGTTCCGCTGCGAACGCATGTTGCCGAAGAGAAACGCGTGGGATGGACGGATTGAAGGATGAGGGATGAAGGATGAAGGATGAAAGAACGTCCGTCTTCCGTCTTCCGTCCTGCGTCTGAGAGTTACGATGGAAAAACGCTTACTCAACTTCCAAGCCGACAAGATCG